>JAHKLW010000044.1 GCA_020854815.1 Methanofastidiosum sp.
ACGTGCTTTTGCCTTCTTTTTGGAGGCTTATCCTTTAAATTTAGAGCTGTTGACCTTTCTGGGTTTCTCGCCGGTGTTTTTGTTGGGATTCCGATTATTGTTTTTGGTGGATTTAAGTTCTTTTTCATTCTTGCATTCTTTTTTATAACTGCTTCTATAGCAACAAAATTTAGATATGAAGAAAAAAGTAGAAAAGGAGTTGCTGAGAAAAATAAAGGTGCGAGAAGTTATATTAATGTATTTGGCAATGGTATTGTGGCTTCTTTTTTTGCTGTTTTGTATTATATTGCTCCAATCTATCTTAATCTAGATAGTAATATATTTCTACTAGGATTTCTCGGTGCGCTAGCAACTGCAGCTGCAGATACTGCGGGAGGAGAAATAGGAAGACTTTCTAACTATAAACCAAGATTGATTACTAATTTTAAGGTAGTAGAAACTGGGGCAGATGGAGGAGTAACACTATTGGGAGAGTTCGCAGAGCTTATTGTTGCTTTTTTAATAGGAATAATGGCATATCTTGCAGGGCTTGGAGACGTGCGTATTATTTTGATAACTGGTATAGCGGGATTTGTAGGCTCTAACATTGATAGTATAATTGGTGCAACTCTTGAAACTTGGTATGACTTTTTTGGAAACAATCATACAAATATTGCGGCAACTATAGCAGGTGGAATTTTAGGTTCTATTTTACACTTTTTTAACATTTAGAAATTTTGGCCATAAAGAGGCCGTTGGTATTATGGATATGGGGAAGGGATCTTCTGCATAAAGAAATTTCATCAGATAGTTTTCTTCCAAAGATTTCAGTGAATCCCTTTTCAAGAGGGATTCCATCAATATCTGTATCAATCTTCATAAGTTTAATATCAAAATTTTCTAGTGCCCACTGAACAACAAATTCATTCTCTTCTGGCTCTAAGCTACATGTAGTATAAAGAAGAGTTCCTCCGCTTTTTAAACTGTCAATTGCTGCTTTTATGAGTTTTTTTTGGATTTCACTTAAGAAAATCACATCATGCGTGCTCTTTAAGGATTTTCTCAAACTATCCTTCCTCATTATACCGCTACCAGTACAAGGTGCATCAAGGAGAATTTTATCAGGGCTATTTTTTATTTTAATTATATCTTCACCGTTTATATTAAAGACAGCTATGTTCAAGCACCCGAGCCGGGAAATATTATTCTTGAGTGCAGAAAGCCTTCTCTT
The DNA here is from genome assembly GCA_020854815.1 of Methanofastidiosum sp. Lineage (NCBI taxonomy): Archaea > Methanobacteriati > Methanobacteriota > Candidatus Methanofastidiosia > Candidatus Methanofastidiosales > Candidatus Methanofastidiosaceae > Candidatus Methanofastidiosum > Methanofastidiosum sp. Next base: position 1,211 of record JAHKLW010000044.1, read on the forward strand.
ATTTATGTCAAAAGCATATATTATTCCTTCATTTTCCATAATTGCAGATAAATGAGTTGTCTTGCCTCCGGGCGCCGCACACATATCTATCACAAAATCATTCTTATGGGGAGAAAGAATCGGAGAAACGTTCATTTCAGCAACACCTTGAATGTATAAATATCCAAGAAGGTTTTCCTGGGTAGAAGAGACCGAAAATTTTGATTTTTCAATAATAAAACCAAAATCTTTGACATCTTTTAATAAGAATCCATTTTCGGTAAGTCTTTCATGTAACTCTTTTCTTGATATTTTTATCGTATTAATTCTAATTGAATCTTTGTTCTCAACTTCATTTGCTTTCAAAAAATCTGGGAGTTTATCCCCAAACATTTCGTTATATCTCTTAAGATTATCAAAGCTATATCCATATTCTCTCGCTATCTCACTCAACTTCATTAAATCAACAAACATATAAAATAGAGTGATATTAAAATAACTTATGCTTGAACTCGAGATGAAAGCTAGAATTGACAAGTATAGTAGAGGGAGAATTGATCAAATCTTAAAGAAATCAGTTTTTCTTGAAGAAAGATTAGAAGAAGATATATATTTTTCCTCGCCGATGAGGGATTTTAAACAAACAGATGAAGCACTAAGAGTTAGATACTCAGGAAATAAAGCTATATTAACATATAAAGGACCAAAGCTTGATAAGATATCCAAATCAAGAGAGGAGTTTGAGGCTTTTGTTTCGGGCGATATAGAGCTAATTCTTCAGAAGCTTGGATATACAAAAATAATGGATATAAGGAAGAAAAGAAAGGTTTACCAATATAATGATTTCACTTTGTTGATTGATGATGTTGAAGACCTAGGTGAGTATATTGAAATAGAGTTAAAGTCAGAAAATATTAAAGACATTGCAAAAATAGAAAATCTGTTTGATTCCCTTTTTCTAGAAAGTGAAAGAAGATCCTATCTTGAACTATTGCTTTTTGAAAAAAAATAAATTAATAAATTTTAAATCCTTCTTTAGAAAGGATCTTATTTGCAAGTTCAATATTGTCCACTTTTAATACCAATATCTTTTCGTTGTCAATGAATCCAAATCCAAGTGCATCTTCAATATTGACGTTGTTTTCTCCAAGAATTTTAGCTATCTCTGAAATAGTTGTTTTATTTACGTTAACACCAACTACATTCTGTATATTTGCTATCATTTCATGTTTTGAAAGTATTGAGGCTGCTTTTGTTACATCATCTAGGATAAGTCTTACTATTCCAAAGTCACCTGCATCTGCAATTGCAAGTCCTGATATAGAGATTCCTCCTTTGGATAGCTCTTCAATTATCTTCGAAAGCCTTTTTGGTTTGTTTTCAATGAATACGGATAGTATTTCCAAGTAGTTCACCTTTTCTTTGTCTGGATGAATGGACCGGTCAAAGTATCTTTCAAGACTTTGTCTGATGGATTCTTTGTAAGTAGACTTACAACAACCATTGTAATTACAGCTAAAACGAAGCTAAACATGCTGAAGTGCATTGGTAACTTCATTATGAATTGATGGACAAATCCAAAGAGTATTGCAGTTGAGAATCCAACGGCCATCGATGCAAGTGCTCCTTCTCTTGTAGCTCTTTTCCAGTAAAGACCAGCGAGTAAAGGCATTACAAATGTTGAAAGCATCACTCCTATTCCCATCCAGATTAATAGTGCTAGGAGTTGTGGCGGTTTTACGGCAAGGTAAAGTGTTAATGCTGCGGCAACTATAACTACTGCCCTGCTAACGGCGGTGATCTTTTTGTCATTGGCTTTTGGATTTATTAGATTCTTATAGATGTCCCAACTCACTGAAGTTCCTATTGTAAGCATGAGCCTATCTGTAGTTGACATGACCGCCGATAAAACCATTACGGCAAACAAAGGCCATACAATTGAAGGTAATGCATAGTTAACTGCTGCCACAAAAGAATAATCTGCATAAGGAACGTTAATAATTCCATCTGATACCATTGTCTTTGCTCCAAATCCAACAATCTTTACTAGGTACATTATTACAACGTATATCCCGAATGCTACAAAAGGTGCAAATTTAAAGTATTTGTCCTTTTTAACAGCAAGTACGTTGTTAACAATATGTGGAGCAGATCCAAGTCCTATTGCCAGTAGGAAAAAGAACGATACTAGATATAATGGAGTCATAAATGCATAACCTGCATATGGTGGATGCATCTGTGGATAAGCGAGATTTACCATGTTTGGATCTATAGATGCCAATACTGTGTTTATGTGTGTAAGTCCTCCAGCAGCCTTTATAACGAAGGGGGCCACTATAAGAACTCCACCTATCATGAACGCTCCTTGAATCATATTTGTCCATGCAACTGCATATAATCCGCCTAATGTTACATACATTAAAACTATTATACCTGCTATTAAAAGTGCTTCAGTATGAGTTATACCAAAGAGCCATACAAGTATTATACTTATTGCAGTATATTGACCAACAAGATAGATACCGCTAGTAACAACTACTGCTAGTCCTGAAAGTGCTCTCATTAGTTTTGGGCTGTAAAATCTGTGTGCAAAATAGTCTTGAACGGTCATATAGCCCATTTTTTCTGAGATTTTGTGCAATTTTGTTCCGTAGAACAATATACAGATTGCAGTAGTCAATGGAACAAATATCTGCTCCCATATGCTAGGCCATCCTGCAGTATATCCTAACCCTGCAACTCCCAATATAGTCATACCACTTGTTGTAGAAGCAACAATTAATATAACAAAAAACCAAAATCCTAAACTCCTTCCAGCTACTATGTAATCTTCACTGCTCTTTACTTTCTTAGATGCCCAGGCACCTATTGCAAGCATCGCAATAAAGTAGATTACAACTAGGGAGGTCGTCATTATTGATGCCATTATTTATCCTCCTCCGCTTTATATTTAAATCCCCAAAACAAAAGTAAAAGGGATATTACCACTGGAACTATTAAAACAACGTAAAATGTTGTTTCGGGTAGACCAAATATCATTTAATTCCTCCTATCTTTCTAAATTTCTTTTATCGATGACTCGTTGAGCTTTACCTTGGGACCTTGGTATTGTTCCTTCTTCAACGAGCTTAACATTTGCTTTTACTAAAAGAACGCTCTTTAGATCTTCTTCAACTTTATCTTTGAGTTGAATCAAATCTTTAAGATTCCCTGTAAAAAGATTTTTTGTTACCTCTATCTCAATTGTCAAGTGATCAAGAGGCCCTTTTCTTTCAACAATTATGGCATAATGTCCTTTAAATGTTGAATTTTTTAGAATTACTTCCTCAATTTGACTTGGGAAAACATTAACTCCCCTTATGATGAGCATATCATCACTTCTTCCATGGAGTCTTTCAATTTTTCTAAAAGGAATGCCACAATTGCATTTGTCTTCGTATATTACAGAGATATCCTTAGTGCGATACCTAAATAGAGGCATTGCTTCCTTCCATAATGGCGTAAAAACTAGTTCTCCCCTCTCACCTTCACCAAGAATTTCTCCAGTTTTTGGATCGATTATTTCCATTATGAAATGATCTTCCCAGACATGAAGCCCATCTTTTTCTTTGCATTCAACAGCTACTCCGGGACCACATAGCTCTGAGATTCCGTAGTTATCGTAGGCATTAATATTAAACAGTTCTTCGATTCTCTGTCTCATACCCTCTCCCCAAGGTTCTGCTCCAAAGACGCCAATCTTTAATTTAAGATCTTTTTCGGGATTGATTCCCATTTCTTCTATTGCTTCCCCAAGATATATTGCATATGAGGGTGTGCTTGTGAATGAGGTTGTACCAAAATCACGCATTATCTCAATTTGTTTCTTGGTGTTACCAGACCCTGTTGGAATTACGGAAACTCCAAGTTTTTCAGCGCCATAGTGAAAACCAAATCCTCCTGTAAAAAAGCCATAATTGTATATAATCTGCATAGAATCTTTTTTTGTTAAGCCCGTAGCTGCCAGAACTCTCGCCATCAAATCAGACCAGGTATTAAGGTCATTTTTTGTATAGTAAACAACAGTAGATTTTCCTGTTGTTCCAGAAGATGCATGAAATCTTACTATCTCCTCCATTGGTACTGCCACAAGCCCAAAGGGGTAGTTGTCCCGAAGGTCATTTTTTGTTGTGAATGGAAGCTTGTGAAGGTCATCGATATTTTTTATATCGTCAGCTTTCAGATTGCATCTTTTCAAGGTATCTTTAAAAAATCGAGAGTTTTTCGAAGCGTAATCTACGCAACATCTTAGTTTTTTATTCTGATATTCTATTATCTCCTCTCTGGATTTAAACTCCAAAAAAACACCCCGTTAAATTTCCCTAAATAGGGATAAATTTCACGAGGGAATTCAATAGCCATAATAATAATAGCAATAAACGGAAGAGAGAGCATTCTCAAAAAGAACATAAGTAGGTTTGAATAAATTCTCCCTCATTGAATCCCTCATAGTAAAAACAAATAAGATATTTATAAGGTTTTCTAATTTTTTGAGATTTATTTGAACACTGTTCTATCAATCAATGATAAATTATTTCTAATAACTAATAAGTAAAGAGATTTATTTAAACAATTGAAATATTAAACATATGGATGGAAGAATTTTAGAACAGATTTTGGAAAGACAATAAAAAAGAAGTTGTCAAAATATTCAAAGAATATGTTGTTGAAGATATAATAAAATAAATATAAAAAATATTATTTTATTTTAATTTCAAATGACTTCTCATCTATTGGAGGAACGCTTTCCCATGGCCTAGCATAAGAGAACTTGATATTAGTGTCTGTGTTAGATCCAATTACCTTGAATTCAAATATTTCAATTCCGCCACTTCCCATAAGTTGTGGCTCATCGGCTTTGTAAGATGAATCGACTAGTTGGATTATAGTTTCATCAAAATCTGCATTCCATTGGTATCCAGTAGTTGGATTGGATTTGAGAGTAATTTTGAATATATCTCCTTTTTTTACAGTAATAGCCCCTTGTGTATCTTCAGTGTAAGTTTTTTCTTGGGCTCCAAAGAAGGCGAAATATGCAGCTATTGCAATTAGGATAATAACGATTCCTCCGATTAATATTTTTTTGTTTTTTTCCATTTATATCACCTGTTCGACATATTCTAAATATCTTTTATATTTTTAAATATAATGATATAGTTCAATATATTTTGAAGCTAAATAAGTAAAAATTATAGATTAATTAATGACTGTAAATAAAATCAATTAATATTAGATTTATCTTTGTTTAAGGATTTTTTAGAAAATTACCTTCCTACGATGTTCTCTATCTCTTTTATTGTGGCTTTTCGCTGTTTCTCCTTACCGTATAAGGCAAATATCTTCTCTGCTGTTTCAAGAGTTCTTATTGCAGAATCTAGCCAATTGATTAAATCTGCCGAAAATATTTTAAGGCCATAATCTTTTCTGAACTCTTCACTAACTCTGTGGGGCGATAATTTTGCTTTTCTTAAATCTAATAATCTTTTCCCAATCTCAATCTTTGGACAATTACAATATGGGGCGTCTTTACAACCACAGGCAAAAAATTCAGTTAAAAGATTTATCAAGACTTCTTCACCGTGCCTAGATAGGGCTTCCTTTCTATTCTGGAAGTAAATTTTTTCTAGAGTTGTTCCAGAGAAAAGAGAAGACGAATCAATTTTTAGAATAGCTTGGAGTTTACTTGTGAGGTAAGTATTGGGCAATGGTAAAGTTTGAAAAATAATTTCCCTAACGTCCTCTCTATTAAATTTCTTCATGAAAAGTGCATGAGGTATTTTAAGAAAATTTGAGGAGACTATCCTACCAAATTTAGTAATATTTGCCTTATCTGCCCTGATATCGATCAATCCTTCCTTTCGTAAAGTATCAATAAATACATTGTCAAAAGATGGTGCAAATCCCATTTCAAAATTTCTTTTTATTTCACCAACGGATAAATTGGAAAATGTGGAAATAATCGATAATATTCTTTCTAGGGATGTATCACTATCATATTGAATATCTACCTTCTCAGATTTATTATCTAAAAGATAAAAACAATGTTCTTCTTCAGAAACATCGCCGTACTTTTCTTGTGGATCTACCAAAAGGTAAGCTTTTCCTTTATCATGAAAAGATGGTCTGCCAGCCCTACCTATCATCTGCTGAAATTCAAATATCTTAAGTGGCTCTATCCCCATGGAAAGCGTTTCGAAAGTTACTGCTGATGCTGGAAAGTCAACGCCTGCAGCAAGTGCTGCCGTAGTGACGACTGTATCAAGCTTTCCTTTCCAAAATTTATTTTCTATTTCTCGTCTCTCCTTAAAAGGAAGGCCAGAATGATAAGCTGCTGCATTTATCCCTCTTGTCTTAAAATGTTCAGCAAGAGAGTGACAATTCTTTCTTGAATTAGAAAAAACAATTACTTGCCCTCTGTGGCCTTTTGAAGAGATTTCTGAATTTTCCTTTCTTATTAATCTAGAGATAGTATGAAGTTTCCCACCGTGACCAGTGCAGAAAATAACATGCCTTTCAAGTGGAACAGGCCTCTTGTCATAACTGACAAGTTCCATTTTGAGTATATCTGAGAGTTCTTTTGGATTTCCAACAGTTGCAGATAATCCAATAAACTGAGCCCTTGGGCACAAAATATATAGTCTTGATATTAAGCTGTCTAATAAAGGGCCTCTTTCTTTGTCTTGGAGCATGTGAATTTCGTCTATTACAACAGTAGAAATACCGCTAATAGTAATCCCAGATCTAAAAATCTGGTCTATGCCTTCATATGTTCCAATTATTATGTCTGAATCTAAAGACCTGTTTATATCTTTTGGATTTTCGGCAATTCTAGATAACCCAACTCTCAAGGAAATGCTGTTATCAGGATAGTTCTCTTTAAAGTCCTCATACTTCTGTAAAGAAAGTGAAACTAGAGGGGATAAATAAAGTAATTTATCTCCCTTTTTATATTTTGAAAAAAATGATAATTCTCCAATCAAGGTCTTTCCTGAAGCAGTTTCGCTCATAATGAGAAAATTTTTACCATTAAATAGTCCCTTTTCTATTGCAATTGATTGTACCGGTGTAAGTTCGTTGATGCCTCTTGAAAAAAATCTTTCTTTGAATTCATTAGATATACCAAGATCAGATATTTTATGGATTTTAATGTCAAGGCGAGAAGCGTCAATTCTATCGTACATCGTGATAGATGAATCTCGTGTAGGATCAAACTTTGGATCAAAAACCATAAGCACCCTGTCAACGTCAGAATATCTTTTCAGTAATTTCTCAGCAAGTTTTGTATCTTTGATCCCTTTATAGTTCAAATCTTTTGTAATTTCAGATTTTGCACATATTTCACATATTGGCTCAGAGTGATAGGTGTAGGGCGTTCCTTTAGTATTGATTCTATTTTCAATCAAGCAGAACTTGCATAAAGAAATAAAATCAAATTTAGCGCCATAAGATTTTAGCATGTTGATAAATAAATTCAATATATCCTCGGTGAAGTGGTCTTTTGATATGTAAATGGTATCACTTCTCAGAAGTTTAAGTGATTCTTTTGGCATCAAGATTGTTTCTTTATCATCTTCAAGTTTTCTAAATTTTTTAGGAACAAATCGCTCTCCGTCTTGGACAAGAACAAGAAGGTATTTTGTAGCAATCTTCCCACTAAGAACTTCTAGGATTTCAACTTCATCTTTTTTCTTCTTGTTCCTTACGGCAATGAGCATTATAAGAAACCTTTTCCACAATATTTATAAAATAACCTTTTTAATAAAATAAAGGTGATCGTTTGAAGGTTCTTATAGCCGGTAATTTTGATGTTGTTCATCCGGGGCATATCTATTTTTTAAAAGAGGCATCAAAATTAGGAAAGGTCACCGTTATTATAGCAAGAGATGAAACTATTAAGAAATTTAAAGGTCGTGCCCCAATATTTAATGAGAATGAACGTAAATTGATTCTTGAAAGCCTTAAAATGGTCGAAAAAGTTATACTTGGAGATCAAAAAGATTTTTTTGCGCCAGTTTTAGAAGAAAATCCCGATATAATTTTTCTCGGACCTGATCAGTATTCATCATGGATTGAGCAACGGATAAGCAAAAGTGGACTTACTACAAAAATAATGAGACTTGACAAGAGATTGCCCTATAGTTCAAGCGAACTTAAGAAGAGGTTTTTAAAGGTATATGCCCTAGATTCTTTAAAGAGTGACACTGGGATATAATTAACAAGGATTTTCATATGTTTAAACAAATACCTCGTATTGATATAGATGAGATAGTGGATAAGGCATTCAAAAATGCCAAGAAAAAGGCCCTTTCTAGTAAAAAGAACATTAATGAGATGGTTAAAGAAAAGGAATCAATTAGAGTAACAGTTGCCGGTGAGACTTTGGCAGAATCTCTTTTCAAGGTTGTGGATAGATATCCCTCGTTTGATAGATTGCCCCCCTTCACACGAGAACTGATAGATGTAATTGTGGGTATAGATAAATTAAGGCACAATCTAGGTGCTGTTTCTTTTGCTGTGAATACAATTAACTCAATTAAAATAGAGTATATAAAAAATATTAGAAGAGCTAAGTCTTCTCAGGATGCATCAATTCTAAGAAAACAATGTTATGGTCGGTACATATCAATATTAAAACAGGTAGAAAAAAATCTAAAATTTTTAAATCATGCTAGAGATAGATTAAAAAATCTTCCTTCAATAAATCCAGAATTATACACGGTTGTTATTGCAGGATTTCCTAATGTTGGAAAATCATCACTCATGAAAGCTCTTACCAATTCTGAGCCAGAAATAAATTCTTACCCTTTTACAACAAAAGGAATCAATGTTTCTTCATTTAGTTACAACAGAAGAAAGATACAGGTTGTAGATACGCCCGGGCTATTGGATAGAGAACTTAGTTACAGAAATCCAATTGAACTACAAGCTATATCTGCATTGAAGTATCTTGCAAAATTAATTTTATTTGTCTTTGATCCAACTGAATCATGCGGTTACAGTATGGAACAACAGACTAGCCTATATAACGAAATATCTGAGAATTTCATAGGTGTGCCCTTTATAAAAGTCTTAAATAAAACGGATTTAAATGAATGGGGTTTTAGAGAAGAAATAGGAGGCATAAAAATATCTGCTCAGGAAGGAACAAATATAGATATTTTGAAAAAAAATGTTGAAGAAATACTTTTTAAATATTTTGAAGAAGAGGTAGATTACTTTGGAGAAGATTGAATCAATAACTAAAGGAATTACGGGTTTTTTAAGAAGCTTCAAGAAAGTTGTTGAAGACATTAACAGTGAAAAAGAAATTAAAAAAATAGTATATACTGGAAATCCTTACACATGCACCCCGATAATTGAACTATTATGTTATTCTATTAGAGAGATGAATAAAGAAATTATATATGTCCCGTCACTTAATATCGATAATCCTTACAAAGTCAATCTTTCTGATATTGATTATAATTTTTCCAAGGGAGGAGACCCCCTTAATCCAGATTTGGTAGTTATAATGGGTGGCCTAGCTATGCGCGGAGGTCCCGATGTAGAAAACGTTCAAATATTCTTAGATAAGATAGGTAACAAACAAAAAAAGGTAATTGGCTTTTGTTTTATGAGTATTTTTGATAAAGCAGGTTGGTGTAATGTTGTACCTTTTGACTATCTGATTGATATCCAGATGGATGGTTCATTATACGGTAGATAAAATGGAATTAAAAAGCTGTAAAAAACAATATATGAAGGATACTCACAGAGCTATTCCTCCAGAAGATACACTTAAAATTGTCAAACAAAAACTAGAGATATGTGGAATTACAAGAGTTGCAGATATAACGGATCTAGACAGACTTGGAATCCCTGTTTTCTCAGCCATCAGACCTGATGCTACTTTGGGATCAGTTTCTGTCTACAATGGAAAAGGTGTTTCAAAAATTGAAGCAGAGGTATCTGCAATAATGGAAGGAATAGAAAGATATTCTTCTGAAGTTAATGAAGAGATGATTTTAGATTCTTCACAATCTGAATTAGATGGAAAAGTAAATTATTTATCTCCTTATGAATTATCATTACCTGCCAAAGAGATGTATAATGAATATATAAAACTAGGTTGGGTCAAAGGTTATGACCTGATTAGAAAAGAAGAGATTTATGTCCCAGCAAATTCAGTTTTCCACCCATATCCTCTAAAAAGAGATTATCCTCTTTTCAGAACAAATACAAATGGGTTGGCTTCTGGAAATACTTTGGAAGAAGCAATTTTTCACGGATTATGCGAAGTTATTGAAAGAGATGCATGGTCTCTTGTTGAGATGAAAAGAACTTTTCCAAAGAGTCTTGTAATTGAGATAAATGATCCTTTGCTTGATGATTTTATTAATAGATTTAAGGAAAATGAAATAGAAATTATTTTTAAAGATATTACATCAGATATCATGGTTCCTACAATTCTTGCTGTTATTGATGATTTGAGATTAAAGGATCCAACTCTTATGGTAATGGGGATGGGGACCCATATCGACCCAAAAGTAGCCTTATATCGCGCTATAACGGAAGCGGCACAGTCAAGATTGACTCAAATTCACGGCGCAAGAGAAGATACGCAGAAAGCAGAAATGAAAAGAAAGATAGGATACGACAGAATTAGAAGATTAAACTGGTATTATCTTAATGAATTTGATATAAAGTCAAAAACATCTGATTTCACAATTAAAGCTTCAGATGATATACTTAAAGATATTAATACGTTATTGGAAATTTTGACTAAGAATGGAATTAATAGAGCCATAGTTGTTGATCTTACAAGGAGCGAACTTCAGATACCCGTAGTTAGAGTTCTTGTTCCACAGCTTGAACAATATGGTATTGATAATTCAAGGATCGGATCAAGAGGGCGGATGAAAGAAGTTGATAAAAATTATTATCTATTTGGGCCCAAGCCTCCCAATAGAAGAGGCTAAATCGATTTTGTCTTCAAATAAAAAAAGAGAAGTTATCTATGCACCCCCTATTAGGCGAGGGGACATCCCAAATGCTATTTCAGAAAGTATGGATGTAATTGGGATTATTGATGGCGTTTTCTTTAGAGAGAGTGCAGTGTCGCCAAGAGAGATAATGGAAGTTCTAAAGACGAATGGTGCAAGAATATACGGCTCATCAAGTATGGGTGCATTAAGAGCTTCAGAACTCGATAGGTACGGCATGGTAGGAATTGGAAAGATTTACCAATATTACAAGGATGGAATCATTAATTCTGATGACGAAGTTGCCTTGTCATTTGACAGTGAAGAATTTATTCCAATATCAGAACCACTTGTCAACATTAGAGAAACAATAAAAAGAGCTGTTGATGAAAATATAATAAATCAAGAAGAATCTGAGATAATCTTCAAATCCGCAAAAGTCTTGTATTTCCCAGAAAGACGGTGGGACAAAATAATAAAGAACTCAGAAAAACAATTAGGAGCGTGTCTCTCTAATTTTTCTATATTTGTTAAGGAAAAAAAGGTAGATTTGAAGAAAGAAGATGCAATTCAGCTTCTTAAAAAGATAGATAGTGATTCGAAATAGTTATAAGTTTCTATCTTGAAGATTATTCATGCGAAATAATAAAGATCTTTTTAACGAGTCTAAAAAGTATCTATGTGGAGGAGTTAATAGTCCTGTAAGAGCCATGAAACCTTACCCCTTTTTCACTGAAAGGGCCAAGGGGGCAATGTTATTAGATGTAGAGGGTAACAGCTACATAGATTACTGTTTAGGTTATGGGCCAATGATGTTGGGCCATAAAAATCCAGAAATTCTTGATGCTGTAAAACATCAACTTGAAAAGGGAACTGATTATGGAACACCGACAGAAAATGAGATTATCTTTGCCAAGAGATTATCTCAAGTTGTGCCTAATGTTGAAAAGATAAGGTGTGTTAACACTGGTACCGAAGCAACTATGAGTGCAATAAGACTTGCTAGAGGTATAACTGAAAGAGATAAAATTGTGAAATTTGATGGAGGCTTTCATGGAGCTCATGATGTAGTTTTGGTAAAGGCTGGATCTGGAGTAATGACTTCGTCCATCCCAGGTTCAAAGGGGATACCAAAAGCTTCTATAAAAAATACTATTTCTGTCCAATTTAACAACATCGGGGCATTGTCATCAATAATTGAAAAGGGTGATGTGGCAGGAATTATTATAGAGCCAATTATAGCTAATGCTGGTTGTATTTTACCTGAAAAAGGATATTTAAAGGAAGTAAAAAGAGTTGCAAAACAGAATGGAACGTTAATGATTATGGATGAGGTTATCACTGGATTTAGGGTAAGCTTAGGTGGTGCCCAAGAATACTTCAAAGTCAATGGGGATATTATCACTATGGGAAAAATTATTGGAGGAGGCTTCCCTCTTGCTGCATTTGGTGGGAAAAAGAAGATAATGAATGAAGTATCTCCTGAAGGTCATGTATATAACGCAGGTACTTTCAATGGAAATCCTGTTTCTATGGCTGCAGGATTAAAAACACTAGATATATTAGAAAGAAAAGAAACATACACAAAAATAAAGGAAAGAACGGACAAAATTGTGGATGGAATTTATGACATGACTTCAAAAATGAAAACTGCTTTATACAGTGCACCAGGAATGTTCTGTTTATATTTCGGTGTCAATGAAGTTAAAAATTATGAAAATGCTAAAAAAGCAGATACGGAAATGTTTAAGAAATTCCACAAAGAATTATTGAAAAGGGGAATATTTTTACCTCCTTCTCAATTTGAATGTAATTTTTTGTCAGTAGACCATGACGAAGAAGTGATAGATAAAACACTAGAAAGCATGAGTGCTGCACTAAAAGCAATTAAAAGATGAGGATAAAATGAAACTTATTTGTGGTACAAGAGGTTCAAAGTTAGCTTTGACTCAAACTGATGAGACCATTGATGCTTTATGTAAAAAAACTGGGATAAATGTTGAAAAAAAGATAATAAAAACTAAAGGGGATCAAATTCTTGATCTTCCTTTACACAAAATTGGAGGAAAAGGATTATTTATCAAAGAGATAGATGATGCCCTTATCAACAATCAAATAGATTTTGCCATTCATTCTCTGAAGGATTATCCTACAGATATCCTGCCTGAACTTGAGATTTGTGCAATTACGAATAGGAGACCTCCTTATGACGCCTTAATAAGTCTTGAAGCGTCTATGGATGATCTTCCTGAAGAGTCTACAGTTGGTACCTCCTCTTTGAGAAGAAAATCAGAAATATCAAGGATACGTCCTGATCTTAATATTAAAGATATTAGAGGAAATTTAGATACAAGAATTAGAAAACTGAAGGAAGGCCAATATGATGCAATAGTAGTTGCAGAAGCTGGATTCTCAAGATTATATGGAGAAATAAAAGAAATTGAAGGTTACAAATTTTCTCGAATTAGTTCTGACATTATCATTCCTGCGCCAGGACAGGGAGCTTTGGCTATTGTATGCAGAAAAGATGATGTTGAAATAAAGGAAGTGTTAAAAGCTATTGATCATGAGAAGACAGAAATAGAAACGATGTGTGAGCGACAATTTATGATTGATGTAGGCGGAGGGTGTAATCTTCCTGTAGGAGCACTTTCTTTTATAAATGAAAATGAAATTGAGTTGAAAGCATTTGTAGGGAATTTAGAAGGAACTAAATCTGTTAGGGGCGAAATTAAAGGAAAGAAGGAAGATTATATAAAGATGGCAAAAGAACTTGCTAAGAGAATTAATATCAGAGAGTGATTATTTGGTTGTATACATAGCGGGGGCAGGTCCAGGTGATCCAAAACTTATTACAGTTAAAGCTCTTGAACTAATTAAAAAGGCAGACGTTATTCTATATGATAAACTTGTAAGTAAGGATTTACTTTCATACTCTAAGAAAGAGTGTATTAAAGTTTATGTGGGAAAAAAATCAGAAGGATCGAGCCAGTTTCAAGATGACATAAATAAAGAACTTTATGATTACGGAAAAGATTACAATATCGTTGTTAGACTTAAGGGGGGAGATCCCTACATATTTGGGAGAGGTGCGGAGGAAGCAATGTACCTCTATGATAAGGGAATACCTTTTGAAGTAATTCCAGGAATTTCATCAACAGTTTCCTGCCCAATGTATTCTGGGATACCTCTTTCTTATAGAGAGTCAAACTCAGCTTTTGCGTTTTTAACTGGTCATGAAGCGGAAAATAAATCATTTAGTCTAAACTGGGATAGACTTCCAGACACATTAGTAATAGTAATGGGGATAAAAAATAGAGATGCGATAGCCAAAAATCTAATTAACTCAGGATTTGACCCGAACACACCAGTTGCAATAATAAAAAATGGAACAACATTGCTCCAAGAAACATCAATCTGTGACCTGGGTACTTTAGGAAAAACTCCTGCCGATCCTCCTTCTGTTATATTTGTAGGAAAAAATGTTTTGTTTAGAGATAAACTTGACTTTTTTCAAAAAAAAATATCTTTAATCAAAGGCAGAAAAATATTTGTTTCTAGAGAAAGTGGGGAAGAACTAGATATTATGCAAAAAATGGGGGCAAAAATATATGCTTACTCCCTAATCGACATAATAAATATTGATTTTAAACTTCCTAATTTATCATATTATGATGTCATTGTTCTTACAAGTGCAACGGGTGTTGATAAGCTTGAAGGTGTCGACTTGCCAATAGAAAAAGAATATTACACGATAGGCCCCAAGACTGAAGAAAAATTGATTGAAAGGGGAATATACCCCAGAAGACCCGAAAAATACAATTCAAAGGAACTTGCAAGATTTATGATTTCAGAATTTAAGGAAAGAAAAAAGATTTTGACTTTGAGATCCCATGAAGCCCCTGGTTATCTGGAAGATAGATTAAAAGAATTTCACGATGTTACAAGGATTGATGTTTATAAAGTAAAAATGAGAGATAATATACTCGATAAAAAGAATTTTGACATAGCATTTATTTCGAGCTCTTCAAATGCAGAAGCCTTTAAAAAGATGGGATTAAATGCGGGAATCATTGTCTCAATTGGGCCTGAAACAAGTAACGCTCTATTCAAAAATGGAATAACTCCTACAATCGAAGCAGATACTCATACCTTGTCTGGCATGCTTGAAGCCTTATTAGACCATCTAATTGGATGTGATACTTTTGACAAAAATAAAAGATCCTAAGAATATAGGAATAGTTGCAGTTTTTTCAGCACTTGCATTTGTAGCTACTAGATTTATTCAGATACCAATTCTCCAGACAGGAGGCTATCTAAACTTTGGCGAAGCTATAATATATGTCGCTGCCATATTTTTTGGGCCTTTTGTTGGCGGATTAGTCGGTGCGATTGGTCCAGCTCTTGCAGATGTTACATCCCCATATGCTGCCTTTGCTCCTTTTACATTTATCATAAAAGGCATCGAAGGATTCATAGTAGGCAAAATATCTTCTGGCAATCAGAATAAAATTAATAAAGCAATAGGCATATTAGCTGGCGGAAGTATAATGGTTGTTGGATATTTTATAGTTGAAATATTCGTATTTTTGATACCACCTCCAATTGCACTTATAGAAGTCCCATTTAACGTATTACAATTTGTAGTTGGGGGAATAATAGCTATAGTAATAACTGAAAGACTAAAAAAAAGTGTGGATAGAATAATTTATAGGTAGTATGAAAGACAAATCTAGATATCTTGAAGATTTAAAAAAAGTAATTGATGAAGGCGAAGTAGACTTTAGAATAATCGATACGCTAAACATTCTAAACTCTAAACAGAGCTACTATACTACATCCAGTTGCGCAGGCAGGATAATTTTAATTGAACTTGGAGAAATAGGAGACAAAAGGGAATCAAATTTTATTTTTAAAAGTCATGAAAGAGTAGATTACAAGGATATCTGGAGAATTATAAATGAATACAGCGGAAATAAAATGCTTTTTTTAATAGTCAACTCGCCTATAATTCATGTAGTTTGTAGAGATATAGAATCTGCTAAGAAATTGATTAATATTTCAAAAGATTCTGGATTTAAATATTCCTCAATTTTCTCTATAGGGGAAAAAATAATTGTTGAAATAAGATCCACTGAAAAAATGGATATACCGGTCGTAAAAAATCGTAAAGTGTATCCTAGCGAAGAATACGTAATAATGTTAGTTGAAATAGGAAACCAATTGATTGAAAGGATTAAGAAGAAGATAGAAAAGCTTAACGAAAATTTGAGGAGTATAGAATAGAAAATAATAAAATATTATTTTTTTATAGTCTTTTTCTTTTTTGGTATATCGTAGTTCTTCATGTCTTTTAGATTATCAGTTTTTACAATTGCTTTTACCTTATCTAGAGCGGAGATTAAGGATTCATCGGTCTTCATTCTGTAGACAATTATCCCAAGCTGTTCATAGCTTTTAACAATGTCTTCATTGTATACTGGTATTTCAATTTTAATGGGTTCATCGGTTGGGTTTCCTACGATTATATCTCTATAACCTAGTTTTGCAACGTTTTCTACAATATACCCGCCCATATTCTGAACATCTTTTGGAAAAAGTATAAATTTTGCCATTTTTTACACCACCGTTAGTAGAGACATTACCATTGCAAGGAAACCTAAAGCTGTGAATCCCATTGAAACTGGATACACTTGTTTAAAGGTAAATATTGGTGAGAATGCAGATACTATAGAGAATAGTATTGGCATAATCAAGCAGAGTAGGCAGTGTAGAACTAGTAAGGGCAAGTTAAGTGTTGGGGGAAGTCCTATGAATAATGTTATGAAAACACTTGATAGAACAAATAGTATTGATTCCCTCATCAGATAGTAACCTCCTCTAGCCCAAGCTGCGTATTCTAATGATGGCCCTTCAATTACATCAGATTTAGCTTTTTCAATGCTGAATGGATATTCGTTTAATAGCATTATATACCCAACAAAATAAACAAATCCAGCTAACATACCTGGAAATGTAAATAAAATTGGTTTTAGACTCATAATTTTTTCTAGGTACATTAAATCAATTATTCCACCAGGATAGATAAATGATGTATCAAATCCTTGGAATTGAACTATATCTGAAAAATTAATTGATTTAACTAAGATTACGGGTACGAACATTGCAAGGTATAGTGGAAATGAGCCTACTGTAATCATCTTAAATGCTCTGAGTACACTCTGTTGCTCAAAGAATCTCCTGTAATCTCCTTTCATTACGGCCCCTTTTATCTGGTCAGCATAAGGCATTGAAACAGACAAAATAGATCTTGAAAAGCTACCAATTGCCATGAACAAGAACTCTATTACTTTTAGTAATCCTACTACAGCGACAACTGTTCCCAATGCATTTACGCCCCACCATTCTGGAGTTGTAAAGAGTACCGCAAAGAACATCACGAATATTCCTATTATAGGTAGACTATGGAATAATCTTGGCATTGGTGAATTTGGTTTTATCTTTTCTTTATAAAAGAATTTAAGAATTGCCCAGAATCCAGGTGTGAGTATAGGTGGACCTATTCTTTGTTGTATTCTGGCCTGAACTTTTCTTTCAAGTCCAGGAATAAGAAATCCAGTAATTAATGCTGCTAATGGAATAAGTATGGTTGCAAGTATTAGTTTAATCATCATAGACCCCTCCTAATTAGGCTCTTCACATCTTCCTCTGTAAAAATCCTCTCCTTTCCATTTTCAACTACAATGGCTCTATTAGTGCAAGCAAGACATGGATCACAGCTTGCCATGGTAAGCATACCATCAGTTAATTGATCCCCTATACATGCAACTTCCATTGCGGCTAAAGCAGTTAAAGTTGGAGTTCTGTTTTGGTAGTTTCGTATTCTGCCAGTTTCATCAAGAGCTAGAGAATCATAAATCTCTCCTCTTGGTGCTTCAATATAAGAGGTTGAAAATTTCATTTCCTTTAATTCAAAACTTCTGTTGGATATTGGGCCGGAAGGTAAAGATTCGAGCGCCTGTTCAATAATCTTAATGGCTTCAATTGATTCAAGGGCTCTTGAAACAACTCTATCTTTATTATCTCCGTCGTCTAATACTATAACATTGAAATCAAAGTTTTTGTATTCTTTCATTTTCTTTCTAAGATCCACGCCCCAGCCACTTGCTCTTCCTGTTGGTCCAGGTGCGGCATATTTTATAGCTTCTTCTTTAGTTAATACGCCACTTCCTTTGATCCTTGACATGATCATTGAATCGTTAATAACTCTATTTGCATAATCGCCTATTTTTATTTTTAATTTAGCCAATCTTGTCTGTAATTCAGATAGCCTATATTCATCAATGTCACACCTTGGTCTTACACCGCCTAATATAGGAACTGCATAGTGAACCCTGTTGCCTGAGATTATATATAGAAGATCCATTATATCTTCCCTCAAAGTAAAGGCCCTCATACACATTGTTTCGTGACCCAAAACTTCTGTTGCGTGGGCCAAGTAAATCAAGTGGCTGTGAAGCCTCTCAAGTTCAGCCATTATAACTCTAATATAATCTGCTCTTTCTGGAACTTTAATCCTAAGTCCTCTTTCAACGGCTCGTGTGCCATTCCAAAGGTGTATATGTGAACATATACCGCAAATTCTCTCAGTAATTATAAGTCCTTTGTGAACGGGCATCCCTTCCATGATTCTTTCAATACCCTTATGGTAAGGATCAAGAGTAAGTTCACAATCTACAATTACTTCGTCTTCAACAAAGAATCTTGCTCTATAAGGTTCAAGCATTGCAGGATGTAAAAGACCCACCGGGACTTCTACTTCTGCCTTGTCTTTTCTAGCATTTTCTCCCACTCTTATCACCTCTCCAACAATAAGGGTATACCTGCTGCAATTCCTGCAATGATGTCTTCAGGCCTTGCTGGACACCCAGGAATATAAGCGTCAACTGGTATCACTTCATCTACCCTACAAAGTACTTCGTCACTATCTCCAAGTTCTCCGCCAAAATCTTTGAATATGCCGCATCTAACTCCACATGAGCCTACAGCGGCAACAATCTTTGGATCAGGGATTGCCTCATAAAGTTTCTTTAAAGGTTCGATAGTCCTTCTTAATACTGGACCAGTTACTGCAAGTACATCTGCTTCCCTTGGATTCCATGTTAAGATAACTTTGTACTGTTCAAGATCGTACCTGGGTGACCAAGCGACGTTTGCAATCTCAATATCGCAACCATTGCAACCACCTGTGTAAAACAACATGACATGAATTGCGTTTTTTCTGGAAATTTTCTTTAACATTTTTACACCTCACCAAAATATTTTGAGGAATCCTTAGCCATTATATCAATGATTTCTTTTATCTGAGCTTCTTTGAGTTTTATTGGTTCTTTTAAGAGCTTAGCAGGGTCGGCTTTAAATTCTCCAACTTCTCTTGGATGAATTGCACCAGGTTTTCCATAGAATGCATAAATTGGACAGTTATCATGACACCAAAAACAGTAAAGACACTTTAAAGGGTCATATTTTGGAGTTTGTGTTTTTGTATATCCCTTTACTATTTCAATCGGTTTCTTAATAGGTACCATTTCAATAGCTTCTACAGGGCAGATATTCGCACATCCCCCACATCCTATGCATGATTCATCATTAATAACTTCGGGATATTTTACCTTGCCTTGAAGTATGGAATTTCTGATATCTTTACTTGTTACTCTATCAGCGGCAAAAAGTATTCTAAGGATATTCACATATATACCCTTAAGAAATATTAAAAAAATACTTTTCATTATTTTGACCTCCCGTTAATGGTTCTGTCTTCAAAATCTGTCTGCACATTTATTGCATATGCAGGACAAATGTTATCACAAGCACCGCATCTAATACATGTATCCATATCAAAGACAAGTTTTTTTGCCTTGACAGAAATTGCATCTGATGGACAAATTTTAACACATTGCTCACACATTATACATAAATCATCATTATAAGTTAGAGTTCCACCTTTGATTTCTTTGTGATATCTTGTCTTTCTTGGAAGACATTTGACAGGACAATATGCACCACAGTTTTCACACATTACGCATTTTTCAAGATTTACTCTAAATCCGTTCAAATCGACCTCAATGCACTTAGTTGGACAGACTTCTTTGCAGATACCACATTGGATACATCCTTCGTGTTCTCCTTGCCATTCTCTGTAGTTTAACTTAATTGCATCTTTTTTACAAGCTGTTGTACAAATTCCACAAAGGATACAGTGGCCAGTGAACATCTTCTCTCTTTCACTTGTCTTAATTTTTGTTGGACAAGCTTTAACACAAAGATTACAATTGATACATGTTACTGTGTCAAATCTTATTCTTCCTCCTTCCCACTTTAAAGCATCATTTGGACAGGCATCCACGCATAGTCCACATTGATTACAATAATAGAGTTTTCTTTTTGATTCGCCCTTAATTATCTTAGGTCTATGATTTTCAATGACTATTGCATTATTAATACATTCTCTAACACATGTGTAACAAGAAACACATTTACCATAATCGATAAAAGAATTTTTTATTGCCCCAACTGGGCAGACATCCATGCATACGTCACAATGTGTACAAACTCCAGGTGTTGCTTCATATTTTATTGCTTTTGCAGGGCAGTAGTAAGTACATCGGCCTCCTTTATCACATCTTTTTTCATCTATAGCTATGCTTAAGAGCTTGGATTTTCCTTTAGCCTGAATTGGGCCCCCGTCTCTATCTTTTTGCTTTGGCATTATCTCTTCACCTCTTCAATAGTCATTGACTCAAGATTAAACCTAAGCTTTCCTTCGGCATTGACTCTGGCGCCCATTGGACAAACGTCTCTACAAACATTGCACATTGCACATATGCCCTCTGGAACTTTCTTATCCTTGTACTTGATCATTTTTATAACACTGACAGGGCAGTTCTTTTCACATATGGAGCATCCAATGCATTTTTCTTTGTCTACGATATACCCTCCATATCTATTTTTGAATATAGCATCGACAGGACATACTTCCATGCATTTGCCACATGTAACACAACTGAAAGCTTTGTCATTAATTATTCTAGTACTCTTCGTAGGGCATGCTTCTACGCACTTCTTAGCTAGATTACATTTATCAGTGGTAATGTACATCTTATTGCCTCCTTATGACCATTGCAATGAAGACTCCAATCACGGTTGAAAAGAATGCTTCTGAGAATCTGATTATATGTCCAAATAATGTCCATTGATAATCTGGATACGTGCCTAATGCCATTGCAATAAGTACTGAAACTAATAAAATTATAACATAATTTGCTTTGCTTATCTCTTCAAAGTTGACTTTGTATCCAATAATAATTCCATAAATAAGGCCAAATAATATTGGCCCCCATTGATTTGCAAGTCCAAGAGCCACAACTTCACCGCTCATCTTTCTTCGCCTCCATCAAGAACATCACTATTAGCGAAAGACCTGCCAACACGTTTAATCCTACTCCAATATTGAGGTAAGGTATAATACCAGGATGAGTTGGGTCTGGATAATCAAGAATATTGTCCCAACCAAATGCTCCAACATTTATTATATCATATGGATCGACACCAGTGTTGTATAGGTAGTAACCTGTTCCATAATAATAGGAAGTAAAGACAAGTCCAACCACTCCTATTAGTAAGAATATCAATGCTCCGATAGTGGACAGATTTACAAGATATCTGTGGGTAAACCTAAGGGGTGTTTTTTTGAGCCCATATATAACAACAGTCAAGAAATATCCAGTAGCTATTACTGCTCCACCGGGGAAACCTCCTCCCGGTGAAATGTGCCCACCAAGAACGATTGTAACACCAAAAGCTACAAGGAATATAGCTAGAGGAAATGCCATCAATCTTTGAATAACTGTGGATTTCTCGGTCATTTCTGGAGTTTCTTTTTTCTTGTATCCTTTTAGAGATCCCCATCCGAATACAACTGTTGTGGTTATTACTGCAGTTATTAAAATAAAAGTTTCGCCTAGAGTATCGTAACCTCTGAAATCGAATAGGATTACTGTAATAACATTTGGCGCAATGTTACCGCTGTACAGATTATAAAGATGACTCATTCCAGGTATTACATAATCGCTGAACTGATAGAGAGTTCTCAGGATAACGAATGACGCTATCAGTAGTGATACTCCTGCAATTATATTTCTTCCTTGTTGGTAGTCACTTGTTTTCACTTAAATCCCTCCTAAGAATATGGTAAATAAGAGTGCAAGTGTTAACGCCACATAAAATGAAGATAAATTTATGGAATCGGTGTTTTCTTTCTCTAACCTAAACACATTAGGCACTGTAAATAGGATTCCTGCCAGAATTATCAACGCCCCGAAACTCAATATGATTGAATTTGCAGTTCTTAAGACTAGTATTGCACCTATTAAGAGGAATGATAACATTAGAAATTCTGATGTTAGGGCACTTCCTATACCCATTCCCTGTCCTTTATCTTTCATTTTTTCATGGAATATTTCGTATACTTTATCTAACAATTATCACACCCCCAAAGAAACAACAAAGTTGTATATCGGATCATAGATAATATTTGGGAACAATCCTATTGCGAGACAAGCTAGGATCAATACAACGATGATGGCTTTCAAAATATTTCCACTAAATTCGGTATCAACTTTAATATTTGATCCTGGTTTCATGAATATCATGTAAAACGCTTTGATTATAGCAACAAACGTTGCTACACTCAGCAATATAACTAGTACCCCTAGTTCTGGTACACCTGCTTGAGTTGCAGCCTGAATTAATCTCCATTCGCTCTGGTAGGAGTTAAACGGCGGAACCCCTGATATTGCAAGTGTGGCTAATAGCATTATAAATCCAACTAAAGGAAAAGTCTGTAATCCATTCCCAAGTTCATCGAGTTTTGTAGTTTTGTATTTATCATAAACAAAACTTGCAATGAAGAATAGAATTGCCATACTTAAAACATCATTGACCGCATGGAAAATACCTGCTGCAATACCAAATGACGTTCCAATCCCCAAACCTACTGCTACAAGACCTGCTTGAGATACAGCTACAAAAGATAGAAGCTTTCTAAGTTCTATCTGTTGTAATGCCATGACTGAGCCTATGACAACAGTGAATATAGCAAATCCCAACATTACAGATTTTATAAGTGCATATCCAGAGAAAACTCTGAATAAGATTATAGCCATAGCTACAAGAACAAACTTAGACTGAACTTGTAATAATGCGGATATTTCAGGTTTTGCATTTTCATATATATTGGATTTTATTATATGGAACGGGAAAAGACCTGATTCGTATAGCCATCCTAATGTTAGTAAAGCTACGGCAGATAGTCCAATTGGAGTTAATTGTCCTCCGGCTTGTATAGCCTGTGATAAATCTGTTATGTTCAAAAGTCCATATGACCCCAATAGGAGGGCTATTCCTAATAAAATAGAAGCTCCTGAAACCGTTCCAAATACCATGTATTTGAACGCTGCTTTGAAGCTTTTAGCATCTTGAACAGCTATTACTAGTGCAGCTTGAGCAACTACTAGGATTTCAGTGAAAACAAAGAAGTTGAATATATCGTCAGCCAATATTATCGCACTTGTTGAAGCTAAACTAATGAAAATCATGGCCATGTATACCCCGGAAATCATCTTTTTATTTATCACTGTCAAAACGCTAAATCCTGTTAGGATAGTTAAAACAACCATTAAGATTTTCTGGACAGATCCATATGAATATACAATTCCCATGTAAACTTCAGGAATTAATATTTTAGATATTTCAGGGAAACTCCCAGTTCTTAGATGGCCACTGAATAGATGCACCCCATACAAAGTCACTATTGGTATAAATACAAAGACAATCAAAGAGACTATGGAGATAAATTTTACGGATTTGTCTTTTTGATGAAGAAAGTTTACTAATATCGCCATTATAAGCGGGAGTACAACCATCAATGGGATCAAAGTACTATTGTTTAACATTTATTCTTCCCCCTCAAACATTTTTTGAACGCTAAGAGTATGATATTTGTTATATAATACAATTGCAAGTGCCAGCATTACTGAGAGTGTAGATGCTCCAATAACAATGTTTGTAAGAACTAATGCAAACGGAAGGGGGTATGAAGCGTTGCTTGCAAATTCACCAAATTCTAGTAAATGAGAATAATTTGATGGTGTCGCAGAAGCGTGGAAGTGATGCATTACCTCAGGAATAAATCCTCCAGGCCTATAACCAATGGTAATCAAAACAAGATTTACTCCATCACCAATCAAGTTAGCACCAATTATTTTTTTCAGGATGTTGTCCATCATTAATAATGCCCATAGCCCTGTTACAATCAGTATACCTGCTGTAAGGAAAGAAGCTACTTGAAATGGTTCCATTTATTCATCCCTCCCCTGTGTCGTTTTGTAGAGTGCTACTATGAAAAGACCGGGAAGTAGTGCTGCACCTAAAATTGCTTGTACCGCAGCCACATCTGTAGCAAGTAAGAAATGGAATATTGCTGCTAAGGAAAAACTTTCGAAAGTAAGGATAATTATACTCTTGTAAAGATTTTCCTGAATTATTGCCATTAAGGCTGACAAAGCCACCGCAAATAACAATATATAATCAAACATAATCATCTGCCTCCGTAAAGTCTGCCCAAGATATAGAATGGACTGCAAAAGGCATTAGGAAAAAATGGGCTAAAGCAGCTAGGATAGCCACTGGACTTCCAAGGAAGATAATGACAAGTATACAGACGACATCCATTACACCTAAAATATGAAGTCTTGCATACACTATATTTTTTCTCTGCCCAAATCTAAAAAGTCCTAAAGCCACGCCAATAAGTCCCATTCCTGCTATTAGATAGAAATAAGGGAGTATCAATTCCATAAAAGAATATATGTTCATTCTGCAATCCCTCCTCTGAAGAACCTTGATATAATCAATGTTCCTACTGGCCCAAGTAAAAGTAAATATATTGCTATATCAGAAAAATATGGAATTCCATACATTTTTCCTACAATCATGAAACCCGTCGCAACACCAATTTCGGCAGCGCTTGCACCTGCTAGAGAATTACATACACCTCTAAAAGTTGTAACTCTAAGGCCAGAAATTATGGCAACAGCGAGTCCTATCAACATGACGTAAACGTAATAATCTTTAAGCTGGAGATAATGGCCGGCAATTAATATAACAGCTAAAATCAGCACCAATAAAATATTATTTTTGTTCATTTAATCCTCCACCATCTTTTTTATCCATCCCTCAAAAGGAATAACATCTTTTTGAGTTCTTGGAGAAATAACAGCTACAAGTAATTTCTGCTTTTCGGGAAATATATCAATCGTAAGAGTTCCTGGGGTAAGAGTGATACTGTTAGCAAGAATCGTCATTGAAACAGGTCGCTTAAGAACTGTATCTATCTCCATGACTTGCGGATCAATTTTACCATTAATACATTGAATAAAAACGTCTCTTGCTGAAACAATAATATAATACACCAATCCTATAAAATAAATAATACCCCAAAATGGTCTCATGGCTTTGCTCATTTTTACACCTTCAGGAATTTGAGTAAAAGGTTTATTTATAGTTTATAAATGTTTCGTCAATCGTTAATTAGCGACAATTACTTAAAAAAAATATTATTTATTAAACATAAAAACAATAAAAACCTTTAAATATAGCTTAAAAAACGTGTTTTAAATAAAGGTAGATGGTTCTCTTGGAAATCGAAGATAAATGGCAAAAAAGATGGGAAGAAGCAAAAATCTTTTATTCTGATCCCAACAATAAGAAAAAATTTTTTGTAAACTTTCCTTATCCATATGTTAATGGATTCATGCATTTAGGTCATTCTTTTTCCCTTATGAGGGCCGAAGTTTTTGCTAGATACAAAAGAACGTGTGGGTATAATGCAATCTTTCCTTTTGGATTTCATGCAACAGGTACACCCATAGTTGCAGCTGCCGAGAGAGTAAGAGATGGAGAAAAGTCCCAGATTGATATTCTAGAAAAGATGGAAGTTCCAAAAGAGTTAATTCCAAAATTTTCTGATCCAGAATTTTGGGTTACTTATTTTCCAGAAGAATCGATTAAAGATCTAAAGCTTCTGGGTCTTTGCGTTGACTGGAGAAGAAGCTTCATAACAACTTCACTTAATCCCTATTATGATAAATTTATCAGGTGGCAGTTTAACAAATTAAAAGAAAAAAACTTTGTTGTTAAAGGAGAGCACCCAGTTACCTGGTGTCCAAAATGCAATAATCCAATAGGCGATCATGCAAGGCTTGAAGGAGAAGGGATTACTCCGGAAGAAATAATCTTACTTAAATTCAAATTCGAGGGTAAGATACTGCCTGCGGCCACATATAGAGTTGAAACTGTATTTGGCGTCACAAATATGTGGATGAATCCAGATGTAAAATATGTAGAAGCAGAAGTTGACGGAGAAGTTTGGATTATCTCTCCCGTTGCTTCTGACAAACTAGGTAATCAAAAACATGAAATTAAGGTTATTAGAGAATTAAACGCTAAAGAGCTAATTGGAAAATCATGTGTAAATCCTCTGACTGGAGAAGATATCCCGATTCTTCCTGCAACTTTTGTTTCTCCTGAGATAGGAACAGGTGTTGTAATGTCTGTTCCTTCACACGCCCCATATGATTATATTGCATTAAAGGACATACAAACTAATCCATCAAAATACGAGGTTTCTGAAGATCTGGTCAAAAATATAACGCCGATATCATTGATAGTTGTAGAAGATTTTGGAAAAAATCCAGCGATTGATATCTCTGAAAAGATGGGAATTTCTTCCCAAGAAGACGTTGATAAACTTGAAGAAGCAACTAATATCATCTATAAGAAAGAATTTCATCAGGGTATATTAAACGAGAGAACTGGGAAATATAAGGGCATAAAAGTTTCTGATGTAAAGAAAGTAATTGTTACTGATTTTACTAATGATGGCGTTGCAACTCTATTTCACGAACTCCCTGGAAAAGTAGTATGTAGGTGCCTTACCCAAGGAGTAGTTAAAATAGTATCTGACCAGTGGTTTTTAGCATACGGAAGCCCAGAGTGGAAAGATCTGGCCAAGAAATGTCTAGCTCAGATGAACATTTATCCTGAAAAGGCTAGAAAACAGTTTGAGTACGTTCTTGATTGGTTAAAAGACTGGGCATGCACCAGAGAGTTTGGGCTTGGAACAAAACTCCCTTGGGATGAAAAGTGGATTATCGAATCACTATCAGATTCTACAATTTACATGGCGTATTATACTCTGGCAAAGTACTTTGAAGATCCATCTTACAAAATTGACTCCGAGAAACTTGAAGATTATTTCTTTGATTATATTTATTTGAATAGAGGCAACATAGAAGAAGTTTCTCCCAAAAGTGGATTATCCAAAGAACTAATTTCCGATATGAAGAAGGAGTTTGAGTATTGGTATCCTTTTGACTTTAGAAATAGTGGGAAAGATCTAATCCAGAATCATCTTTCTTTCTGTATTTTCAATCATGCTGCAATCTTTCCAGAAGAGCTCTGGCCTAAGGGATTTGGAGTTAATGGCTGGGTTCTTGTAGATGGAGAAAAGATGAGTAAATCCAAAGGTAACTTCTATACTATTAAACAAATTGTGAAGATGTACGGTGCTGATGCAGCAAGGATTACCCTAATGAATGGGGGAGAGGGACTAGATGACCCCAACTGGGACAGTGAATTTGCAAGAACTGTCACAGACAAATTAAAGAATTGGCAAGATTTCTGTATTGAAAACTACGGAAAAGGTAGAACTGAGAAGTTGTACATAGACAGATGGTTTTTATCTGTACTACACAAGGCCATAAAGGAAACAACTGAAGCTATGAATGATACTAATTTCAGGACAGCTCTCTCAAAAGGATTCTTTGATCTACAGAGAGACCTTAAATGGTATCTCAAGAGATGCCTTAACTCGCCTAACAAAGAAGTCATTTCTGAAGTCATTAAAGCTCAAACACTTATGCTGACCCCATTTACACCCCATATATGCGAGGAAATTTGGGAGAAACTAGGATTTGAAGCATTTATCTCAAATGCATCCTGGCCAGAATACAAGGAAGAAATGATAGACAAGATTTCTGAAGAAAGTGAATACTACGTTGAAGAAGTTGTTAATGATATAAGGGAAATAATAAATGTTCTCTCAAGAGGGGAGCAGAAGATTTTAGAAAAAGTTGAAATCTTTACATCAGAAAACTGGAAATGGGATCTTATCGAAATCATAAAGACAAAAGACAATATGGGTGAAGCAATTAAGGTCGCAATGTCAAATGAAGATTTCAGGGAAAACGGTAAGGATGTAAATCTCATAATCCAAAGGTGCTTTAAGAATAGATACTTCCCAGAAAGATTCAATGAAAAAGAAGTCTTGAAAGAAGCAGAAGCATTTCTAAGGGAAGAGTTCAAAGTAAATATTAACATAGACCCTCAAGAAGATCCTGGAAACTATAGAAAGAAGGCCCTACCAAGAAAACCAGGGATACATATCTATTTCAAATAATTTATTTAAATCTAATAGAAATCAATTTATACTGATAGTGATTTTGATGTATCAAGAGGGACTCTATGCTTGGAACATTAATACAGCTTATTATTTTATTCTTTGTTGTTATTGATCCTCTAGCAAGTTTCTTCGTCTTTTATGCCACTTCTTCAACAATGGTCCCAAAAGAAAGACAGAAGACAGGCGTTCTGGCTATATTAATTGCTGTTTTATTGTGTTTCTTGGTGCTTATCTTAGGTCAGAGTTTATTGGAACTATTCAGCACGACTCTGGATGAATTCAGGATAGCAGGAGGGATAATACTGACAATTCTCGGAATAAAAATGGTTCTAGGGGAACCTTTGATAAACACACATGACAAAAAAGAAAACTCTGCCCGAGCCTTAGCATCTATTATTGCAACACCCCTTATTACTGGACCCGCTACTATTTTCACAATTATTATAGCAAGTAACGATTATGGAAAAGTTCTGACAGGTATTGCTGTTGGTATTGTTCTCTTAGTAACGGTCTTATTATTCCTTATGTCTAATAAAGTGAAAAAAGTATTGGGTGACACGGCCACCCAAATTGCTATGACCATACTTGGGTTAGTAACACTTTCTTGGGGAGTGAAGTTCATAATCCTTGGGATAAAAAATATCTTCTAATTTATTCTAGGAATAAAACTTCAAAAAAGAACAGCGGATGAAACTAAGATTAAAATAACGACACTTGCTATATCCATCACACTGGTAAGTAAAGGTATTACCACATTATCAGGATCGAAATTTGTTCTAATTGAGAAATATGTAAGGTAATATGAAGTCAGCATACCGGCAAATGAAGATATAATTGCTACAAGAATCGATATCTTGAAAAGTGTCAAGAAAGCCATCGAGGGTATATTAAGTAAGGTTGATAATCCAAATGCCATTATGGCTAATAAAGGAAATAAAATTATAGTAATTGCAAATGTATATGAAAACTCCTTCAATATTTTTATTTTTGGGAGAAACGTTATCTCTGCCTGGCCTAAATGAAAGCTAGTAGAAATCCTTGCAGAGAGAATACTTCCAATATTCCCATTCTCCGCATTGAAAAGAGGCGACAAAACAAGTAATAACGGGAAAATGCCTATGAACTCCAAATTCTTGTCAAGAAGTGAACCTGCAAGAGTACTCAAAAAAGCACATACAGCTAGAAAAGCCATTGATTCTTTTAATATTTTTTTTGCATAATAACTGTTTCTCACAGAAAATAGTGAGAATAAAACAATGATAGTACTTATTGTAAGGCTAGAAAATATCATAAAATTTTTGCTTAAAGAGAATGATAAAATGCCTACCGCAAAAAGAGATACGACGTTTAGAATATCGCCAATTGATGCAATCAAAGGTGAAGACATATTGTCAGGATCAAGACCTTTCTTAAAAGAGAAAACGGCAACCAAAATTGTAGTTACAATGAGACCAATTGCAGCGACAAGAGATGCAAATAGTGAAATAAAAAAGAGATGGATAAATCCTATCGTTTGATTGCCAATAAGGAAGCCCCCCAACATCGCAAAAAAAGCGATTACAGTGGCCATTGTGACAGTCTGGATAAGAGAAGAATAAACGTTTTCTGCTATCAACTTTGAGTCTCGTAGACTAGGAGTTATTTCACCGGTATGAAGACCTGTTGAAAGTCTTGAACCCATTGAAGCATAAATATTTCCCCTCATGTCAATTGTGGCCGGAAGCATGGTCAATATTCCAGGCAATAAAATCAAGAAATCAATCATTTTTGTTAGGTAAATACCCGCAAAAATATCGGCAAAAGCACATATTATGAGTGCAAACATGCTTTGCTTAATTATAGTAGAAAAATCAGAAAAGTCTAGTTTCGGGGGCCATGTTCCAAACCTCTTTGTAGATACCTTTACTGGAAAGGTCCTTTTCTTTTTCAACTACATGCACTCCCCTTTTAAATGCCAATTTATGGATCAAAGATCCTCTAAGCCTCGACCGATGACCCAATAAATCGTCTTCTTCCATTTTTCATCACTTAATAATAGCCTACATATTTTAAAAATACTTAAAAAGATTTCTGTGAATAGTTCTTTTGAATATAAGAATAAGGTTTATAAATTTAGTTAGTAATTTGAATTTAATGAAGAGAATAAGGCCTTTTATCAAGAACAGCACTAAAGTTAGAGTTCTGACAAGATATCTTAATAACAACAGGGAAGTAAAGGAATACATGGAGAGGGTTAATCCTGTTTTTTATGAGATTTCATTTCTTGACTGTTATGTTGAAAAAAGCATAAGCGAGGAAGTCAAAAAAACATTGGAAGCCTATGAAGGCCTTGAAATAACAACAGCTGAGATCAAGGATAACAAATACACATTTTACATAGATAGTAAAGAAGGCGAACCAATTATTTGGATGAAAAACGAAGACCAGAGGATTAGATTCTCCAAAATACCTGTAGAGTTATCATAGATGATATAAGATGAGTTCAAAGTTTTTAGGATCTGTAAGGTTACATGCACCTTACCACCCTTCTATAGTCATTAAACTTGACAAAATAGAGTTCAGGATAGATAGCTCCTGCGGGGCAAAAAACGAGAACAAAGTCTATCTTTTAACACATTTTCATTTTGATCATGTTAGGTCATGTATGGCTGGCGGAGCAGACTTTCTAAGCCTTTCCGAAAATCCAATAAAAATCTATGCGCCTTATGATGGCAGAAAAGAGTATTGTGAAACTGAGAATGTCTTTGATATTCATTCTAAGATGATTAACTTTCATTCTAAAGGAAGAAGAAAACTTGTTCCGATACAGGAAAATGAAAATCTTCGATTTAATGGCACTACAGTTGTTCCTGTTCCATTTAAGCATACAGTACCTAACTTTGGATATTACATCAATAATCTAGAAACAAGCGTCCTTGTTACAGGGGACTGGGAAGGGTCAAATCATAAAAACAGACAAAAAATAATTTCTTTGGCTCCAAGGGTATTTATAACAGAATGCAGATATTTTTTCGACGAAGAAATAGAGATTGCAGAGGAGAGAATGCATGTTCATGTTGAAGATCTTCTTGACCTAAAAGAAGAGCTTGAGAATACAATGATTATTTTGACCCACATATCCCATAGATACCGCGAACTTGACGATATTATCAAATTAACAAAGGAAAAGGACTTAATATTTGCAAAGAATATATCGTTTAACAACGCCGGTTACCGTATCCGGGAACGATTCAAATAAAAGATATAATCTATAAACAATATAAATTTTTCTAGATATTTGATAACGGAAAATTTTAAATAAAGTTAATTGAATAATTAATGTTGCACAGGTCGAAACTTCGCTGGTAACAAAGTCTTTCATTCCTTGCATCTGGGCCGCTTAGGCGGATTTGAGTTTCACGCTCCACCCGCATTCAAGGCTCTTGGACAAGGGTATTTCCGGGATGGCTAAGTCTTATCGGAAAGTATTTGAGCCACGCTCAAAATTACCCGGTCCTTGACATTGAAAAAAATGTCTCTATCGGACACCGAAAGGCAATAGCCGCTTCGAGAAGTCGAAGCATCCGGCTATGAAAGACCTACTCCTTCGAAGCGACAAACTGTGCAATTTTTTCTTTATAGAATTAAAACTAAATAATAAGAACTAGCTTAGGTTGGCGTTGTTATATTTCCACTTGAAGCAAATATTTTGGGAAAAAGTTGCACTAATTACAAATGTGCTCAATTTCTTTGCAGCAATTATTATCGGATTATTGATAGGAGTGATAATGTCAATAAATATCTTAAAGAATATGGATTCATCTTTATTTTCATATTTCTTGGATGCTTCTCATCTCTAAAAATACCAATGCTAACAATTGAAACTGGGTACCTTGGTATTGAATTTACTCTAGCAAGAGCCGCCATCGCCGTCCCATTGTTCATTGGAATCGGGCACTTAATGGATTATTACCTAAAAGGAAAAGACTTTCAGGTCACAGACCCAACTGAAGCAAATTAAGACGTATGTTTTTAAAGGATTAGAAAAATAAATTATTATGAAGCAAATTTTATGTTTTTTTGTTTTTGCTGTAATTATCTTTTCAAGCCAATCTTTTCTTTACTCTGAGGATAATATTTTGTATGTATTAGATGACGGCTATATCATCAAAGACGTTTCATTTGATACAAACATAGATAATTTTTATCTAGCAGGAGGAATAAAAGGCACTAATGATTCATTTATAATTAAGTCAAAAGATGGCCAATTATTAAGAGAACATATAATTGAAAACTTCAGGATTATAAAAATTATAACTGATAAATTTTCTAACACTTATATATTAGGGTCGTCAGGAGACGGAAATAAAATACTTATAAAACTTACTTCAAGCCTCAGCAAAAGATGGGAGGTACAAATAAGATTTTCCGATATGGATGTTTTATCTTCTTTTACGGTAAATGATAATCAGGAGATTACAGTTGTAGGCTATTCGAGCTACAAAAGAGAATCTGATTCTTTTGTTATAAATATAGATCGTAATGGAAAAGTCATTACAGAAAAAGTACTGGACATCGGACCATTTGAAAGGCCCTATCAGATTCTCGAGGACAAAGAAGGCAACTTTTATATTACCGGAGAATCTAAAGATAAGAATTTTGACCTGTTTGTTTGCAAAGTAACCAAAGATTTTGAACTACTTTGGATTGACTATTTTGACAATCAAAATTGGGAAGATGGAGGTCTTGCTCTTGAGTTTATTGATGACGAGATTATTGCTTGTGGTTATTCTGGGAAGGAAGGCTGGTATGTTTTTGACACGGTTTTCATTAGATATTCCAAAGAAGGTAATGTAAGCATATTCGACAGAAAGAATTATTCTGGTGGAAGTGATTGGATTAAGCACTTCCAAAGAAAAGATGAACACTACTATGTCATATTATGGGATATCCTCACAGGGAAAGAATATACTCTAAAACTGGACAACAACTTTAATATTTTAAGAAAAAATGAAATCCAGAAAGAAGAAACGCCAATCAAAATAATCAACATAGGGGATAAAACCTATTTTGTATCTACAAAAGGGAATACAATATATATCAGAGATTTAGAATGAGCTATTGGATTTTATCCATATATTCTTCATTTGCAATGTGGTAAACCGTTCTAAGAGGGATCTTCAAACTTTTTGATATCTCTTTTACCGGAACCCCTAGTTCATACATCTTTTTTAATTTGCCGACTGTTTCATCGTCATATTTGTTTGGTCTTCCGGCACCTTCTCCAAAAGGAACGAGAAGTACTCCGACACGCTCCAATGCTTTTTTGACACGAATTGAGGTCAGAGAATAGAGACTTTTTGGGCACAGGATATATTTTACGTTTGGCGCATGTTCTAAGACTTCAACCATTATATCAACTGATGGCCTCATATTAATATAGATTTTTTCATCATTATTAGAAAGATCAGCTCTTAACTTTTTTATAAGGTCTCTTTTATCCTTTGCAATTATCTTTTTCAATCTTGAGCCCCCTTGAGTTCTTGTAAAAATTTCTTTGTTATATCCTTTTTTTCCCCACTTTTAACTACTCTTTCAAGAAGATATTTACGTTCTTTTGGTATTACTCCATAATTTTCAGCCCGTATCAAGGCAGATTCAAATTCATTATTATCTAAAGAGAAAAATAATAATGCTTTGTCATAATCTTCGGATATTAAATAATATGAAATTGCAGCAACTAGGCTGTTTTTTTCTTTTAGATTCATGTCTTTGAGTGTGTTCATCATTTCTTCTTTCAATAATACAGTCTTATAGAACCTTCCTAACAAAGCTTCGTTTGGTTCTGGATCAATTGTTGGAAAAGGCCCGCCGTATATCTTTCTCTCCATATATGTCTTTTTCAGATAGAAGAGTGCTATATCCTCGCATATTGCATCAATTCCAAATGGTGCATAGGCTATAGAAAGGACTTTTCTTATGTGTTTATCATATATTGGGGGCCTACCCAGATCAATCGCCTCATCATAAAAATCACGTTTATATGGAAAATTCTCTTTTTTGAAAGGTGAATAATCTTTTGGACCCCCCATCATCCCATATTCTTGAGGAATTCTCTTTTTAGAAGATGGCTTGCTCTTTGATTTATCCCCTAACATATCCATTATCTTCCGGTAGTTTTCTCTCTCCGTCTTATCTAATGAGAAAAGAGTCTTCATATATTCTCCAGAAAAAGAAAGATATTTCATTATTCCCAATCTATACACTCCATCAGGGCTAAAAATAAATTTCCCTTCGCCACCTTCCTCTGTGAACTTTATGGCTTCGTGACCAGCATATATCACGCCATCTTTTTCAAATCCCATTGCATCTATTAACTGACCTATAGCAACTCTGTGTGCCGCAATGGCATGCTGGATATTGTCAAAACATATCTTCTTTTCCATTGCTCTTTTTCTAAAATAAGGATCTTGCGCATCCTTGATACCTTTAATAACAAAATAGGGATTTTGGTATCCCAAGAACTCTATCTTTCTCCTAATCGAGATTAATTCTTCATAATCTTTTTTTAGTTTTAGGTATGTGACAAGAAAGTAGTCACTATCATTTAACTTATCAGGGTTTACACTATACTTTAACGTATCAAGATAACTAGAAATCCTTGATATTAGACTCATTTGTTTCGCCGGGATTTAATTTAATTGCAATAATCTTATAAGTCTATCCTTGAAAAAATATTGCAAAATAAAAACTAAAATAAAATAATAAAAATTAATACTGTTTATATATCTTGTAATCAAGTCTAAGGCTATCGGGCGAATCGATGTTTCTGAATACGATATAGTACAGTCCTTTTTCGGGTACAGTCCATTTTAGTTGCTCATGGCTTCTCTCTCTTTCATTTGTTGAGTTAAGGTATATTTTTCCAGAATAGTCTTCAGGAGATAATCTGAAACTCTTGTATCCGCTACTGTCAAGTACATACATCCTAATAAATAAATTACGATAGTCATTCTGTCTGACACTGTAATAAATATTGACTACGTCTCCTTTTTGCAAGTTAGTTGCATAAGCTCTCCACCCGCCTTTACTGTAGCTTACATTATTTCCTTGTGCTATAATATACTCATATTTGTCTAGTTTTTCTCCAGAATTGAGAATTGCAGAATACAAGTACTGTATTTGAAAATTGTTTATATTATGAATCATGAAATAATATACGCCATCTTCAGGAAAAGTATATTCGAATTCTGACTTTGTACCGGAGTAAAATCTCAAGTATTGATTATTCTTTTTCATGTTACTAAGAGCGTATACTGAAAGATAGTTGTGTTGTGTGCTATTCAATATGTATACATCTAAAGTTTCATTGTCCAGAGATTCATAAGAAAATTTCACTTTGCTGCCTTTCGAAACTGGTATTAGATAAGTTCTATAGTAATTACCATTCAAAGAATTTTTTTCATTGAAAAGAACCTCTACTGTGTCTGAAGTTTCTGGTTCTGTTGTCGCTTCAGTTTGCTGGGTTCCTGTTGATTGTTGATTTGAGCCAGGTGTTGCACACATGGCTGCTATTGCTACCAATGCTATCAATCCAAAAGTAATGAATATTTTTTTCATCGCCGCTACTAAAAATTTGAAGTTTAAATATTTAATCTTTATCAGTAACTATAGAGTCTTTGGAAGGGTCTGGAGTTTAATGGACTTAGTTTTACAAATTCATCTAGGGCATATATCTCTTTAGAGTTCATGTCTGAAGAATATTCGGATAAAACATTTGTTAAGAAATTAACATCCCATTCATCGAGAGGAGATACTGCAACACCCTTCCCAAGATTATATTCATCAACATTTCCCCTAATATATATTGCCCCTCCATGCATCCCTACTCCAATATAATTGCTTTCAAGTTTAGTTTTATTTTTACATAAAACAACTATGATACCTGAAGCCATATACTCTCCAAGAAAATCACCTGCGTTCTCTCCTATTACTATTACGGGAATCTTTTTTCCAAATGCTTTCATGTGAATACCACATCTGTAACCGACTTTTCCCTTGACGAATATCTTTCCGCCCCTCATAGCATAACCTAAAATATCTCCCGCATCTCCATGCACAACTATCTTGCCATTGTTCATTGTATTGCCAACACAGTCTTGTATATTGGCATTGACAAATATATTTGGGCCGTCCATCATTCCCCCAAGATCGTTTCCCGGCACGCCGTTTATTATTGCTCTTATGTCATTCTTTATTCCTGCAAATAGGTATCCTTGACCGTTGATATTGTTCAATGAGATCTCTTTTTCACCATTTTCTATTGCCTTACGTATCGATTTATTTATTTCAGAATAATTGAGTCCTTTGCAATTGAGAATCATTTAATTCCCTCGGTATATAATTTAACTATGCCTTCTCTCATCTTGCGAGGAATGGCATAAAAATTAATTTTATTGTTTAATAACTCATCCTTTATAGAAGATATATCCAGGTTGTTTCGGATAAGATTGTTTAGAATGCCCGCACGGTCAATATCTCCTAGGAGTGCAGCACCAATTAATTTTCCATCCCTAATTACGAGTTTTCTATAAATTTTCTTTTCGGAATTGAATAAATATAGCACTTCATCTTTTTCAGAAGGTCTTAGTAATCCCATAGTAATCATCTGGACATCAAAGATTTGGAGAG
Source organism: Methanofastidiosum sp. (assembly GCA_020854815.1). Taxonomy (NCBI): domain Archaea; kingdom Methanobacteriati; phylum Methanobacteriota; class Candidatus Methanofastidiosia; order Candidatus Methanofastidiosales; family Candidatus Methanofastidiosaceae; genus Candidatus Methanofastidiosum; species Methanofastidiosum sp. Next base: position 38,441 of record JAHKLW010000044.1, read on the forward strand.
AATTCATAGGATAAATTGTATCCATCTTAATATCGCCACCGGACATGTTAATGCCTGCACAATAACCGCCACTGTAAGCATTTGGAAGTATTGGAATATTGCAATAGCTATTCTCAAAATGATTGTACACTTCAGTTACGTCACCCGCAGCATAAACATCTTCAATGTTGGTTTTCATATTCTCATCGACTTTTATGCCGTGATTAATTGAAAGTTCTGTTTTCTCAAATGGAAATATTTCAGGTTTTACACCTTTACAAGACACTATTGCATCACAGACAATTATATCCTTTTCAAGTTTAAGTTCTATTTTTGAACCTTCTTTCTTAGCCTCAATTACTTTTGTCGAAAGCAATAATTTGACTCCTTTTTCAATAATCTCATTGTTAAGGATTTCAGAAATCTTTTGGTCTCCTATTGAGCTTAAGACACCTTCAGAACTTACTATAAGAATCACTTCTTTTCCCATCTTATGTAGGTACTCGGATAATTTGACGCCAATTAAACCACCCCCAAGAATAGCAATCTTGTCTTTATTCACAAGGGATTCTTTGAGTTTTAGAGCTTCCTCAATATTTGTAAATGAATAGATTTCACCTTCAAAGCCTTTTATCTGCGGCACATTGGCTTTGGCTCCAGTTGCAATAAATAATTTATCGTATTTTATTTTGTCGTCTTCCAATAATAAAATTTTTTTATTGAAGTCAACTGATTTTAGGCATTTATTTAGCATTGTTGTGACTTTATGAAATCTATAGAACTCTTCATCTCTATAATATATACTCTCTAAACTATCTTGATTTAGCATTTTATATAGTTGAGGTTTTGAGTAAGATAAGCAATTTTCCTTTGAGATTAATATAATTTCATTTTCCTTGTCATTTACCCTTATACCTTCAATGGCTCCAATTGCTGCCGCCCCATTTCCAATAATAACATATCGCATCTAATCTGCCTCGTATATCAGTGCTTTATTTGGGCAATTAAGAACGCATATAGGTATTTTCTCTTCGTGGCAATGGTCACACTTGAAAGCTTTTTTATCGCCACGTTTTATAGCCCCGAATGGACATACCATGACACACATCCAGCAACCGACGCATCTTTCTGTGTCTAGTATAACAGTCGCATCTTCAATTTTTATTGCCCCCATCGAACATGCTTTAATGCATAAAGGATCCTTACAGTTCATACATACAATAGATCCGCAAATATGCTCCTTTTCCTCAAAAGACATTCGAGAAGGTTCTTTGTTCTTCTCAAAATTATATGCCAGAATAATATCCCCGGATTTAGAATGTTTAACATTACAGTGAACTTCACATAGTCTACATCCGATGCAGAAATCCTCATCACAAATTATTCTTCTTTTCATTTTCACATCCCCACATGTTCAATTCCTAAGATCTTAGATTCCAATTCAGTTAATCCAACTCCTCTTAATCTAAGTCTATTTCCTCGAAGAGCTTCTATCGCATTTATCCCCATGCTTCCTAGAATTTCTTTTATTTCGAGATTCCAGCTAGTCACAAGGTTTGTCAATTTTTCAGACCCGACTGCAGGGTTTAATCTTCTTGTTAAAGCAGGATCTTGAGTTGTAAGCCCCCAGTTACATTTTCCCTTGTAGCATTTCTGACATAATGTGCATCCCATTGCAATTAATGCTGCAGTTGCAATGTATACTGCGTCTGCTCCAAGGGCCATTGCTTTGACAGCGTCGGCACTTGATCTGATCCCACCTGCTGCGACAATTGAAACTTCGTTCCTGATGCTTTCATCCCTCAATCTTTGATCAATAACGGCAAGTGCAACTTCAATTGGTATTCCTGTGTTATCTCTTATGACAGAAGGTGCTGCACCGGTACCTCCTCTAAATCCATCAATCACGATCACATCTGCACCAGCTCTTACAATGCCAGAAGCTATTGCGGCAGAATTATGAACAGCTGCTATTTTTACAAAAACGGGTTTTTCATAATTAGTTGCTTCCTTTATTAGTGATATTAGTTGTTTTAGATCTTCTATTGAATATATGTCGTGATGTGGCGCAGGAGATATTGCATCAGTACCGGATGGAATCATTCTTGTCTCAGATATTTCTACTGTGACTTTTTCTCCGGGAAGGTGTCCACCTATACCTGGTTTTGCTCCTTGTCCTATTTTAATTTCAATTGCTCCGCACGCAGCAAGATAATCTGTATCAACTCCAAATCTTCCGGAAGCTATCTGGCCAATAGTATTTTTTCCATACTTATACAGTTTTTTATGAAGTCCTCCTTCTCCAGTGTTGTAAAAAGTACCAAGTCTATAGGCTGCTGATGCGAGAGATTCGCACGCGTTAAGACTTATAGATCCATATGACATCGCCGAAAACATTATTGGAGTTTCAAGCATTATCTGAGGAGATAGCTTAGTCTCAAGAGATACTTCACCATTTTCTTCCTTGAGAGTAATTTTATCGGGTTTCTTACCCAAATATGTCCTTAATTCCATTGGCTCTCTTAGAGGGTCTATCGGAGGATTTGTAACTTGTGATGCATCAAGTAACATTCTATCCCAGTAAGAAACATATGCCTTATCATTACCACTACCTATGAGGATCATCCCTCCAGTTTCGGCCTGTTTTTTTATACTGTTAATAGTGTATGAGCTCCAATGAAAGTTTTCTTTGTAAAGGGCATTATTTTTAGTGATTGTTAAAGCGTCTGTTGGACACATCATTTCACATCGATGACATCCTACGCATTTGTCATTGTAAATACGAATTAAATCAAACTCCTCAAAATACTTGAAGATTTCTTCAGAGCATTGTCTTACACAGACCTTACATTTGATGCATCTGTCTTCATTTTTATCTACGATAAATTCAGGAATAATATTAGACATATTTATCATCCAACAAAAATATTGCAGGCTCTCCGCCTTTTGGCCTATAAACTAAATCAAGATCAGGGCAAATTTTCCTTACTGCACATTCTTCACTTGACATATAGACTGTATTTTCATTTTTTCCTACAAGAAGCGGTCTTAGTTTTAACCTGTCTCCAAGACCCATTATACCATTTTCAAATCCTAAAATAACTGAGAATGGCCCTGTGAGTAGGGCTCCTGCATAAGTCATCCTCAATGCTTTTAGTACCTCTCTCTGTCTTTCTTCCATTCTGTCTATATCTACCCACATTGGACTCGCAAGGACCTTAGAGGCCAAAGGTAGAGTTAGATTATTTTTTCTAACTAAGAAATCTAAAAGATAAGTTATTACTTCAGTATCAGTTACAAGATTACACTTGTAGCCATACATCTCAAGATATCTTCTATTTGTATCGTAAGAAGAGATTTCACCATTATGAACTATAGTCCAGTCAAGTAATCCAAATGGATGTGCTCCCCCCCACCATCCAGGAGTATTGGTGGGGAATCTTCCATGGGCGGTCCATATGTAGCCACTGTAATCTTCGAGACGATAAAACTTACTGATATCTTCGGGGTATCCTACGCCCTTGAAGACACCCATATTTTTCCCGCTTGATATTACATATGCTCCTTCAATGTTATTATTGATGTCCATTACGGCCTTGAATGTCTCTTCTCTTTCGGAATCTTTGGACAAGATATTCCTATTTTTAACAAAGTATCGCCACAATAGTGGTTTATTGGGGAGAATAATAAAATTATCAGTTCTAATCTTTTCATCGTATTCGATTAAAAAGTGTTTATTGATCAACTCTTCAGTTTTCTCTTTTGCTTTTACAGAATCAAAAAATAAATGAAATGCATAATCGTCCGGATAATCCGGATAAATTCCATAACCAGAAAATCCACCACCTAATCCATTGGCCCTATCATGCATTACAGAAATTGCATCTGTGATGACGCTGCCACTGACCTTTTCTCCGTCAGTATTTATTAATCCGAATATAGAGCAGCCTGAAATATCCTTTTCTTTCGGAAATTTGTTCATAATAAAAGCTTAAAAGAAAATATATATATTAATTTCTATAACAAATTGGCCATTATAGGCCAGAATTAATGTCAAAAATGCCTATTAAAGTCATATTTGAGTATAATAAATAATCTAAAGTAGACCTATTATGTTTCCTTTGTCATCAATATCCATTTTTACAGCGGCAGGCAACCTTGAAAGACCGGGCATTAGGTTGATGTTACCACAAACGATAACAATATAACCTGCACCACTTGCAAGTTCAACGTCTGTGACTTCTAAATCAAATGGAGGTGGAACTCCAATTAGATTTTTATCATCTGATAAAGACAGTTGAGTTTTCGCGATACATATGGGAAGATTCCCATATCCAAGTTTTTTATATAATTCAAGTTTTTTCTTGGGTTTAGTTTCAAATATCACACTTTTTGCCCCGTAGATTTTTTTAGCAATTATCTCAACTTTTTTTTCAATGTCGTCAGTTAGTTCGTAAAGTGGTTTGAAATTATTCTTTTTCTTAGATAATTCCAATACCCTATTTGCAAGCTCTATGCCACCTTTACCTCCTTCTGAAAACATATTGGACAATGAAACAGGCACTTCTTTTTTTGAGCAAAGTGATTTTATCATTTCAATTTCTTGATCTCTGTCAAAATTGAATTTATTTATACATACTACAACTGGAACCCCAAATAGTTTGAGATTATCAATATGTTTTTCAACATTTTTTAGACCTTTTAAAAAAGCCTCTTCATCGTGGTATGTAATAATATCCTTTAATCCACCATGGTATTTTATTGCCTTGCATGTCACGACTAACACTACGGCGGATGGAGAAAAATTACCTTTTCTTGAAACTATATTAAGGAACTTTTCTGCACCTAAATCTGCACCGAATCCAGCTTCAATTATGACAAAATCGGCCAATTTTAGAGCAATATTGGTCGCAAGTATCGAATTCGTACCTATGGAGATATTTGCAAATGGCCCTCCATGGATAATCGCAGGTGTGTGCTCAATTGTTTGAACAAGATTTGGTTTAAGAGCTTCTTTTAGTATTGCTGCCAGTGCTCCTTCAACTTTTAATTTCCCTGCATTTATGGGATTTCCTTTTCGATCAAATGCAACGGTGATTTTAGAAAGTTTTTCCTTAAGTTCTATTATATCGTGTGAAAGGCATACAATAGACATTATCTCCGATGCTGCAGTAATAATAAATTTGGATTCACGGGGTATGCCATTACCTGAACCTCCAAGACCAATAACGATATTTCTCAGAGCTCGATCATTCATGTCAATTGCTCTCGGCCAAACAATATTATTAATATCAATATCCAGTTCATTACCCATTAATATATGTGTATCAAGCATTGCTGCCAAGAGATTGTGTGCGGCTTGTACTGCATGAATATCGCCGGTAAAATGTAAGTTGATGTCCTCCATTGGAAGAATTTGTGAGTGCCCGCCGCCAGTAGCCCCTCCCTTCACGCCAAATACAGGCCCCATGGAAGGTTCTCTTAAGGTAATCATTGTTTTCTTTCCAAGAAGCGATAGAGCTTGTCCCAATCCGATGGTGGTAAGTGTCTTTCCTTCTCCATGTGGAGTTGGATTCATTGCAGTTACTAGGATTAAATGGCCATTATTGTTTTTTTCTGTTTTCTTTAGAAGCGATAGATCTATTTTTGCTTTATGTTTACCATACGGTTCAATATATAATTCGTCGATTCCTGCTTTTTCAGCAATTTTTTCTATTGACCAGATGTCTGCTTTTTTAGCTATCTCAACGTCACTTTCCATCATAACCATCTTGATTTCAGATTCAATTGTAAATCTTTTTAAAAAGTTTTCGTTATTTAGTATATGCTTTCTAAGTCTGAGCTAAGGGCTGCAATTAAAGAACAAATTGTTAATCTAGATTATGCCAAAAAAGAGGTTATGGACGAAAAAATAAGAAAAAATATCTATAATCTTAATGAATATTGGGTAGCAAAGACTATTTTTTCATATGTTTCAAAAGATAAAGAAGTAGATACACTTGATTTAATTAACCATTCAATAAGTCTTGGAAAAACAGTTTGTGTTCCCTTGACTAAGAAGGAGAATAATTCTCTTGAAATGAGAAAAATCGAAGATTTAATGGACCTAAAAATCGGAAACTTCAATATTCTAGAGCCAAATGATCATGCTAAATGTGTCAATTCTAAAGAAGTAGAAATACTTTTTATCCCAGGTCTTGCATTTGGAATTGGGCGTGAAAGACTCGGAAGAGGGGGAGGTTATTTTGACAGATTCTTAGTACAATCAACTGGCCTTAAAGTGGGTCTTGCCTATGAATTTCAGATCTTTGATTCGTTACCAGTTCAAAAGCACGATATAAAAATGGATATGATAATCACTGATAAACGAATTATCAACTGCGTTTAAAAGAATAAATAAGGATTATTGCGGGGAAGAGAATCATCGAAGCAAAAGGATTTATTGCTAAAAATGACGCAAGGGCTGGCAGGCTTGATCCTGTTATCGTAGAAAGATCCTGGCTGAGGGAAAATGTAGAAAATATTGTTCCTCTTTTTGAAACTTCTATATTTTCACACAAGAAGGAATAACACCAAACATCAATGAATGCTCCGGCTAATCCAATAAGTCCAGATGATAGAAAGAACAAAACAATATTATTGGAAATAACTAAGAATACAATCCCTGTTATGTGGATTAATGCCCCCCATTTAATCCAAAATCTTTTAGTTTCAACTTTTGCGTAACGTCCAATAAGAATCTCAGAAACACCAAAAACAAGAGATTCGAATGCGACTATCAAAGAAACTATAGATCCTGACATCCCAAGTTTTCCTATGGCAAATCTAACAAAGAATATCAAGAAAGCAGAGAATACTGCAATATCAAAAGTCTTGTACACTAATGGATCTAATACTTTTTTGAGTGTATTAATAGAGGGGTAACTCTTTTCGCGTAATTCAAATTTAAATTCTTTCATGAAGTATAGATACAACACAGAGATAGATGCCCCAATTAAGAATATGGTGTAAAATGTCCACTTCAATCCGAGTAGATCAACAAATATACCTGGCAGCAGAAGTCCAAATACCCATCCTAGGCCTGAAACTCCTCCAAAGATACTGACTTTCTTTTCCGGTTTTTGTGTAATAGGTCTAAGGGAAAAAATTATAACTACTGTAAGAAAAGTAGCAAGAGAAACAGCTACAAAAACTTGAAGTAGTGCGAGATGCAAGATATTATTTGTAAATGAAATGAGAAAAGCTGATATTGAAGAGAGTATCAAAGCGGCCAGCAATAAATATTTCTCTCCAATTCTATCAGAGAGAACTCCTACTACAGGTTTCAAGAAAAATGAAACACCGTCCCCAATGACAAATAGCAATGCATAAGGCAAGAGAGATATTCCTATTTTAGTAAAATATATCCCGAAGAGAACCATTGTGAATCCATGAAAAAATGATTTATAGAATCCCAACATTGATCCAAAGAACAATCTTTTAGTTTCAACTGCCAAATAATTTCCTTCCTTTCAATATGTATCCCGCTATATATATGGACCCAGTAATAAGTAATTTTTCATCGTTTTTAAGGTTTGACAGGCAATAGTCAAACGCGTTTAAAGGATCTTCAAAAGACTTAATTTCATTGAAATACCGTCTTGCTTTTTCTTCAAGAGTATTAATATTGGCGCATCTTGGAGGAATTGTTGTCAAGACTATTCTCTTTGAAATTTTGGAAAATTCTTTTAGGATTCCTTCAATATCTTTGTCCTGAGAAATTCCAACGAGTAAAATTGTTTTTGCATCTAGAAATAAATTGTTGTAAGTTTCTGAAAGCGATTTTGCACCGGCAATATTATGTGCAACGTCGACTAGAATCATTGGATTTTTTCTTACTATCTGGAATCTCCCTGGCCATGTTGATTTTTCAAGGCCTTCCCTAATCGAACTTTCTTTTATTTCAAATCCATAAGAAGATATCGATTCTGCCAAGCTGATTGCACAGGCTGCGTTTACTATTTGATGACTGCCAATCATCTTAATTTTAACATCACTAAACATATTGTCACTGGATTTGTAATCAAAAATAGACCCTTCAAAGTTAATTTTTTTCTCAATTGCATCAAAATCTCTTTTGTATAATTTTAATGAAGCTCCTTTTTCAAGACAGATTTTTTCAAGTAATGGTGATAGCTCCAAATCAATGCAAGAAGATACTGATGATCCTTTTTTTATTATGCCTGCTTTTTCAATTAATATTTCCTCTTTACTGTGGCCCAATATTTCTTGATGGTCAAGAGAGATATTTGTAATGGCTACGGATTTACCATTTAAAACGTTAGTAGCGTCTAGCCTTCCACCAAGCCCAACTTCGGAGATTATAAAGTCGACTTTTTTATCGGCAAAATAGATAATTGAGATTGCAGTTAGAACTTCAAAAAATGTTGGACTACCAATGCCCTTGATTTTTTCTGCTTCTTCGCAGTAATATTTTAGATCTAAAAGGATTTTATCAAAATCTTTCGAGGGGATATTTTTATCTCCAATCTTTATTCTTTCGTAAATGTCAATTAGATGGGGAGATATATAAGACCCAACTTTGTAGTTAGATTGGGACAATATTCCAGAAATAAAAGTGACAACTGAGCCTTTTCCATTTGTTCCGGCAACATGAACTACGGGGATATCTTCCCATTTTCTTCCACTTTTTTCAAGTAGAAATCTTATTCTTTCAAGACCAAGTTTTGAATTTAATCGTTCTTGCCCAGGTGTAGAACCAATAAGTTTTAACGACTCTAAAAAATCATCTTGCACAGTCGTTCTGTTTTAAAAAGCAGATTATAAGGTTTTCCAGAAGCATGGCTCGAGTCATAGGGCCGACCCCACCTGGAACTGGGGTGATATATGATGTTATTTTACTGACCTCATCATACTTAACATCCCCTTTAATACCGTCCACATCTCGAGTTATACCAACATCTACCACTACAGCCCCTTCTTTCACCATATCTGCAGTCAAGAAATCAGTTTTTCCTACTCCGACTATAACTATATCTGCATGCTTTGTCTTTTCTTTCAGATTTTTAGTTTTGGTGTGTACGACGGTTACTGTTCCACCTTTATTTATCATCATAGCTGCCAAAGGCTTTCCAATAATATTACTCCTATTTATTATTGTTATGTCAGCACCTTCTATCGGTATGTTGTATTCTTCAAGAATTTTAACTACTCCTTTAGGCGTGCATGGAAACAAGTCTGAGATGTTTAGGAGTATTCTACCAACATTGATGGGTGTAAATCCATCTACATCTTTTAATGGGTCTATTCTTTCTAAGATCTTGTTACTATCTATGTGTTTTGGTAAAGGTAATTGGACAAGGATTCCATGAACATCTTTTCTTTTATTTAATTTATCAATTAACAAAAGAAGATCTTCTTCACAGATATCATCATAATAGAACTCTTCATAATCAATTCCAATTTTCTCTGAATCCTTCTTCTTTAAAGTAACATAAACTCTAGATGCAGGATTGCTTCCTACTAACACAGTTGCCAATTTAGGATGAAGGCCTTTTTTATTATATTCTGCTACTTTTTCTGAAAGTTCATTTGCTATTCTCAGAGATAGTGCCTTGCCATCAAGTATTTTTGTGGTCATAAGTTCAATGGGAATTTTTTGCAGAGATCCCTTACCTCCACTCTTACTTTTTCAGGAGCGCAGTCATCCTTCTTCTGAAGAACACGATGAATCATTTGGGCTATCAATTTCATCTCTTGCTCCTTCATTCCTCTGGAAGTAATTGCAGGGACACCGAGTCTAAGACCTGATGTAACATTAGGTGGCTTTGGATCGTAAGGTATAACATTTCTATTTGCTGTAATGCCTGCAGCTTCCAATAATTCCTGCGCTTCTTTTCCAGTTATATCATTTTTTCTCAAATCCAACAAGAGTAAGTGATTATCAGTGCCTCCAGTGATAAGCTCATATCCTAATGACATTAACTCCTCAGATAAAACTTTACAATTATTGATAATTTGTCTCTGATATTTTATGAAATCTTCACCCATTGCTTCCTTAAAGCAAACTGCCTTTGCAGCTATTGTATGCATCATGGGACCGCCTTGAGCAAATGGGAAAACAGCTTTGTCAATTGCCTTCTTATGTTCTTCTTTGCAGAGTATTAGTCCCCCTCTTGGACCTCTTAAGGTCTTATGGGTAGTAGAAGTTACAAAGTCACAATAAGGAATAGGAGATTTATGAAATCCGCACGCGACAAGTCCTGCAATGTGCGCCATATCTGCGAGTAAAAGAGCGCCTACTTCATCTGCAATTTCTCTGAATCCTTCAAAATCTATCTCTCTTGGATAAGAACTAGCACCTGTTACAATAAGTTTAGGCCTTAATTCGATAGCTTTTTCTCTTACCTCGTTTAAATCAATCCTATACGTATTTTTATTGACACCATAAAAATGGAAGTTGTAAAATTTTCCAGAAAAATTAACAGGGGACCCATGTGACAAATGTCCTCCACAAGATAAATCCATCCCGAGAACTGTATCCCCGACATCTAAACATGCAAAATATACTGCCATATTAGCCTGTGTTCCTGAGTGTGCCTGAACATTTGCATGGTCTGCTTTGAAAAGCTTCTTTGCCCTTTCGATTGCAAGAGATTCTGCAACGTCGACAAATTTACAGCCTCCATAGTATCTCTTGCCAGGATAGCCTTCGGCATATTTATTTGTCATAACAGATCTTTGTGCTTCAAGAACTGCATTACTTGTAAAATTCTCACTGGCTATAAGTTCAAGCCCTTCATTTTGACGATTTTTTTCATCTTCAATTGCATTAAAAATTTCAACATCAACTTGATCCAATGATTTCATAAAATCACGACATGATTAAAAAGCCTAAATCTCTTATAAATATTTTGCTATTTTCTAATCTCAAGATATTTTTATAATTCCATATTATGGCAATAATATTTCATAATAGTTAATTTTATATACCTATTAGGTAGGATAATATAATATTCTGGCATGAAATAGAGGAATTACTATGGTAAAAGATATTTGTATTCTAAGAGGAAGGACTATAGATGAGCAAGAGAAATTAATCATCAAAGCTTTGATAAGAAATCCTAGAAGCAGTGATAATCAAATAAGCAAAGCGACCAGAGTTCCAGTAAGAACTGTCTACAGAAAAAGGAAAAAATTAGAAGAAGAAGGCATTATACACTATTATCTAAATGTAAATCTAGATAAATCAGGTATTGGTAAAATAAATGCCAGACATCTCTATATCATTAAATTTAAACTTGGTCTTCCATATACTCAGTTTATCCGAGAAATTAATGAAGAAAATAACGTGAGAACTGTCTTCACCGAACATATCTACCAATCTTTCCTTGCAGAAGTCGATGGGAGAGTTGCCCTTGTAATGATTTTGGAAGGAGAAAGAGATGAGGACATAGTAGAAAACTTTAATAAAATAATAGTTCCGTCATTGAAGAAAAATCATGGTCCAGAATCAATCGAAGATGTTCAGACTATAAGACTCTCAGATCCTATCAGATTCTTCCACAATTACCTGCCGATGTTAAACATTAAAAACGGAAGAATTCGTGATGACTGGAGAGATGAATTAATTTTTATTACCTAATTATCTTTGATTATTCTAGGCCATTTTTTCTTTTTATTAGGCCTTATTAGACCTAAATTAGCCATTATAAAACAGTAAGTATTAAATAGTAGATGATACTTCTCTTTTCTATCAAATACCTAGACAAATGGGTAAATATAAAAAATAATTTTGGAGGAATAAAATGGACAAAGAGCAGGTAAAGAAAATAATTAAGGAAAAGAACATAAAATACGTAAGATTGCAGTTTGTGGACATGCTAGGAATACCAAAGAACTTTTCAATATCTGTAGACCTACTAGACTCTGTATTTGAATCTGGGATGGGTTTTGATAGTTCTTCAATTAAAGGATTTACAGATATCTCGCACAGTGACAGTGTTTTGATGCCAGACCCGGATACATTTAAGATAATCCCGTGGCTTGATGAAGCAAGAATAATCTGTGATGTGTGCTACCCAACAACATTGAAGCCTTTTGAAGGTGACCCAAGAAGTCTTTTGAAAAAAGAAATACAAAAACTTGCAGAAGAAAAAATGGAGTTTTATGTTGGTCCAGAGATAGAGTTTCACTTATTAAAGCAAGAAAATGGAAAACTTGTCCCACATGATTCTGGAGGATATGCAGATTTTTCACCTCTTGATTTAGGGGAAGAAATCAGAAACAAAGCCGGACTATACATGCAAATGATGGGTGTAAAAAGTGAGATTACCCATCACGAGGTAGGAAGCGGCCAGCACGAAATTGATTTTAGATTTAAAGAAAGTGCTCTTGAAGCAGCCGATGATGTTATCACATATAAGCAGGTCGTAAAAAACATAGCTGCTAAAGAAGGTCTTGTAGTTACATACATGCCAAAACCGTTTTATGGACAAGCTGGAAACGGTATGCACTGTCACCAAAGTGTTTTCCAAAATGGAAGAAACGTATTCTATGACCCAAAGACAAAAAATTTATCCGATAAAGGCCGATGGTACATAGGTGGAATTTTAAAACATGCAAAAGCACTTACTGCTATTTGTTCTCCATCTGTTAACTCCTACAAGAGATTAGTTCCAGGATACGAAGCGCCAGTATATATTGCATGGGGATGGTCTAACAGAACAACTTTAGTGAGATTGCCTGGATACGATCCAACTAATGAAAAGGCTTTAAGGATAGAATTTAGATCTCCTGACCCAACTTGTAACCCATATCTTTCATTTACTGCCATGTTAAAAGCTGGGATGGACGGAATCGAAAATCAGATTGAGCCTCCTGAGCCAGTTGACTATGACTTATTCGAATTATCATTAGCCGAATTAGAGGAAAGGGGTATAGAAACATTGCCAATAAACCTAGGAGAAGCAATAAAGGAACTTGAAAATGACAAGGTAATAAGAGATTCATTAGGTAAGCACATTTCTACAAAATACATTGAGCACAAGAAAAAGGTTTGGGAAGAATATTCAATGTATGTTACTGACTGGGAGTTCCAAAAATACCTCAGATACTAATAAAATTTTAATTTTTATTATTTTTCTCACAGATATGATTTACAACAGAAAATTTTCATATATTTTAAAAAATGGCCGAAATCAATCTAAAATCTTTTATATTTAAACTACTTTTATAATGCAGATGTTATACCTTATAGGCCTTGGACTGTCAGAAAAAGACCTTTCGTTGAAAGCCTTTGAAGTATTGAGTAAAGTTAAGAATATTTATGTTGACACTTATACTAATTATTTTGATTTTGACCTTCTGTGGCTTGAAAAGAAATTAGGTACTAAAGTGATCCCTCTTTCTAGAGAAGACATAGAAAAAAATCCTTTATTCTTAGATATTGCGAAATCTGATGATGTTGCACTTCTTGTATCGGGAGATCCTCTTGTTGCTACAACCCATACAGATATCCTCTTAAGGGCAATTAAAAGAGGCATCCAAACAAAAATATTTCATGCTTCATCAATTTATTCAGCCATTGCTGAAACAGGCCTCCACATATATAGATTTGGAAAAACTGCCAGCATCCCCTATCCTGAAGAAAACTTCTCCCCAAGAAGCTTTTATGACGTGGTAATTGAAAATAAAGAAAGAAATCTCCATACAATGCTATTGCTAGATGTAAAAAAGGAGAAAAATCTTTTTATGGATCCAAAGGAAGCCATGGATATATTAAAAAGAATTGATGAAAGTAGAATTATTGGAGAGATTATTATAATTTCTAGGATTGGGCATGAAGATCAAAGAATCATATATGGAGATATAGATGAATTAGTCAACTTTGATAAAGAATTCTATGGCTCACCCCCTCATACTTTAGTAATTCCTGCAGAGTTACACTTTGCAGAAGAGGAATATCTGATAAGTCTTGCAGAAATACATAAAAACAGTAAAAATAAATAAAAAATATTACGATAATAAAATAGCCTTGGTGTTATCATTATGCCATTTGAAAATAAAAAAATAGATGAATTGACTGAAAAAATATCCGCAGTTGAAACATCTAACGAAGAAAGAATTTTGGAAATATCAAGATTACTTGATGGGTATAAAGAATTTCTCGATACATTAAAATCACATAATGTTGAAGCTATTAAACAGTGGGAAATTGAAAAGTTTGAAGAAAAACTTCAGCAGATTATAAAAAATGTCGATATTGTTAGTGAAAAAGAAAGAACTGAATTAGAAGAGCAGCAAATCTACGATGACATTGATGAGTTAAAAGTTATTGTTTGGGATATTCAGAAAAAAATTGACTCAAATTTATTAGAGCTTAAACACAGAATTGATGAAACAGAAAAAGAACAAGAACTTACACTCCTTAATTTTTTAAGAAAAGTAAAGAACAAAGATGATATCTTTACAGAGGAATATGTTCTTAACAATTATACTGAAGTCCTTGAAATATTCTCACTTCTTGATGTAGAAAATAAAAAACTTCCAAAAAATATATCCCCCGAACTTGAAGGTGAGATAAATCGATATTTGTCAAATATTGAATACAGGATTGAAAAAGTGGAGGACATTCTAAAAAAGGACTATGAAATATTTTTGAAGGAAATTGAAGAAAAAAACAAGTGCCTAGATGAGGAATTTATTTCAGAAAACTTTGATCAGACTAGAGAGATTTATTCTTCTTTGATTGAAAAGAAGAAACAGCTTAAGGGTGGAAGAGTTACACTTATTGAGAATAATCTTAAAATTTTAAGCGAGAGGATAAAAGAAATTGAAGATAGAAAAAGAATGGACCTCTTAACTATACTTGATGAAGTTGAAAAACTACTCCCTATTTTCACAGAACAATATATATTGGATAATCCCCTTGATTCGAGAGAAGTGTATGAGAAATACAGCAAAATAGGAAATACTTTGAAAGGGACAATAGACTCTAAAATTGAAGAAAAAGTTAGTAAATCTATCAATAATATACTTTCAAGGATTGAAAACGTTGAAAAGAGAGAAATTGAAAATCTTTCTTTCGTCTATGACAGGACTGGAAGAGCCCTCGAAAAATATACTGAAGATTATATTGCTGGAAACTTATCCGAGGCAGAGAGAACTTATGTTGCATTGTCAAGAGATATGCAAAGGCTATACCCAAGATTCTCCAATGAATTGAGTAAAAATATCGAGAGAAACTTAAATGATTTGTACTTGAGAGTTAAAAATATTGAAGAACTGAAGAAAAGAGAACTCGAGAACTTTCTAGAGAATTCTTACAATGCTTTAGAAGAATTTGACTATTCTAAAATTAATACAGATTTGGAGTCTGCAAGACAAATGTATCAAAAACTTCTTGAAGAAAAAAAGAGATTGCCCGCAGATCTTGAGATAGTAATTGAAAGTAATCTATCTGAAATACAGGAAAAAGTCATCAAAACTGAAGAAGCAAAAATCAAGATATTAGAGAATTTCTTGGACAAGACCATCAATAGTCTGGAGAAGTATCCTAGAGAAAGTATAGATGCCAACATCAAAGAAGCAGTTATTCTATACAACAGCCTCAGAAGAGAGCAAAAAAATCTCCCTGTGGGAATTGATTATGAACTTGAAAAGGCAATTAATGTGAATCTTAACGCCTTCGATAACAGAATAAAGGATATCGAAGATGGAAAGAAGGGATATGTGGATGAATTTATTGAATATCTCAATCAGAAAATGGGAGACTTCACAGAAGAAAAAATACTCGATAATCTTGTGAATGCAAAGGAAGATTTCCAAAAACTTCTGAAAGAAAAAGATGATATAGTTGTGTTTGCAAATTCAGAACAAGAAATTGAGATTGAGAAAAGGATAGAAAAAATAAGTGCAAAGTTAAAAGATGTCCAAGAAGACGAGCTTCAAAAGATTGATATTCTTTTAAGAAGAGCACAAACTTTTGATATTAAATTTGATCAGGGTTATATTAACTCAAATCTTTTTGAAGTAAGGGATCTCTACAAAGACCTAATGAAAACAAGAAATGAAATACTTTCCATAATTGCTGAAGACAAAAGAGATGAAATCGATGAGATTCTTGGTAGGCTCAAAAAAAGAGTAGAGCACGCAGAAATAGTGAAAGAAGAAGAACTCCAATACTTTATTAGAAGAGTTAAAGGATTATTGGATAAGTACAGTTTCGCACAGGTTCTAAGGAGTGCATCTGAAGCTAAGGACGAGTATCAGACCTTAGTTAAAGAAAAGCAGGGATTGTTACTAGAGTATGATGATCAACTCAGGCTTGAAATAGAAGCTTTAATGTCTGAATTTAGCAATAGGATAAAGGATGCTGAAAAAGAAATTGTACAGAGTAAAATCGATAAGATTGTTAATAAAATAGGTGGATTTGTTACAAGATACTCTTATGTTGAACCTTCAGACAAAGCCCTTGTTATGGCAATGATAGAAGAATATAAGGACATAGTTGCCAATTATAAACAGTTCGAAAATGAACTTGATATGAAATCCCAAGAACTCCTAAAGGAAAGAATTCAACAGTGCCAGAATCTAATAAAACAGATAGATTACGAAATACAGTATGAAAGGGACATCATGGAAATAAAAGAAGGATGTGTCGAATTTATAAAGATGTATCGGGACAAAGAAGTTCTGCTTTCCAAAATATGGGAAGCACAAAACAAATATAATACACTACTTCAAAAATTCGAAAGCATTCCCTTCCACAAAGATTCAGCAACTGAGCACGAAATAGTAAAGAAGTTACAGATTTGTTATGGCTTAATTGACAAATCCTTTAAGGGACTATAAAGAGATAAAGATTTACATGATATTGAAAACTTCTAAGGAGATCCTTGGAGAATATATTCTTTGTGATAATTGCCTTGGAAGACAGTTTGGAAAAATTTCAATATCCACAAATGAAAGAAGAGGGAAAGTAATAAGAAATCTATTGAACTGTTTTAATCCAGAAATAATTCCTAATATAAACCAACAAAAGCCTTGTTTTCTTTGTGATAATATTTTTGAAAAGACCGAGGACATCGTAAAAGATGTATCACCAGATTTCGAGTTTTCTACTTTTCATGCAGGTACAAAGATTCCTGAAGAAATCATGAAAAAAGAGGGAATGCTAAAAGAGAAATATAATCTTCAGTACCAGGAAAACCTTAAACAAGAACTTAATAGGGAGCTTGGAAAAAAGATAGGGGCCATCATTGGCAAAGAGTTCAAAAGGGAAAAAGAAGATGTAACAATACTTCTACATCCTTATGAATCAAAGATCGAGTATGTAATTAATCCATTATTTATCTATGGCCGATACAATAAACTAATTAGAGGGATCCCACAGACTAAATGGTTTTGCAGAAAGTGTAAAGGCAGGGGTTGTTCAAGATGTGGGCATACTGGAAAAATGTATGATGAAAGTGTTGAGGAATTGATATCCAAATTATTTTTAGAAGAAACTAAAGGTCAAGATTCCTCTTTTCATGGGGCAGGTAGGGAAGATATCGATGTTTTAATGCTTGGAAATGGTCGACCTTTTGTTCTGGAAATAAAATCCCCTAAAATCCGAGATATCGATCTTCAAAGAATAGAGCTTGAAGTAAACCAAATGAATGAGGGAAAAGTAAAAATTTCAGAGCTTTGCTTTGTGGGCAAGGAAGTAGTTGAGAAAATAAAAAATACTAATTTTAGAAAAACTTACCTAGCAGAGATAGATGCATGCCTGACTGAAGAAGAAAAGAAGAAAATAGAGGAATTTTTCATTGACAGAGACATATACCAAGAAACCCCAAATAGGGTCATACATAGAAGAGCCGATAAAACTAGAATTAGAAAGGTTTATAAAGTTCTTACCTCTAAGGAAAATTGCTCGTCACTAGAGATATACTGTGATGGTGGACTTTATATAAAGGAACTTATCTCTGGAGATGAGGAGAGGACAAATCCCA
Organism: Methanofastidiosum sp.; assembly: GCA_020854815.1. Classification (NCBI taxonomy): domain Archaea; kingdom Methanobacteriati; phylum Methanobacteriota; class Candidatus Methanofastidiosia; order Candidatus Methanofastidiosales; family Candidatus Methanofastidiosaceae; genus Candidatus Methanofastidiosum; species Methanofastidiosum sp. The sequence goes on from JAHKLW010000044.1 coordinate 56,419, forward strand.
GTATTGCAGAATTATTGGGTAAGAATATAAAGTGTATATTGCTAAATGTAATTAGTATTGAAGAGTAGGTGTAATTATGTCTAGAAAATCTCATGGTTTCAAACTCAAGACAAGAGGTAAACTAACAAAAGATGTCAGAACAAGGGGGAAAGTCCCCGTATCAAGAATTCTTCAGAATTTTGATGTTGGAGACTCCGTGCACATTATTTTAGAACCCTCGGTCCATAAAGGCATGCCTTTCCCAAGATTTCACGGGAGAACGGGCAAGGTAGTAGGAAAGAGAGGTTCAGCTTATCTGCTTTCTATAATGGATGGAAACAAGGAAAAGACTATTATTTCAAGACCTGAACATATGAAAAAGCAGGTTTTTTAAAAGAGGTTCGTTCATGATAGGAAAGGAAATAATCTCTGAAGATATTGTTCCAATAACAAAAGTTAAAGAGATACTTTCCAGTAGAGCTGAAAAAATCGAATTGGGATATGAACAAGGAATTTCATTAGATTATACAAATAAATTCAGCAAAATGGAAATTGAAGATATAGAAAAAGCTACTGAAGAACTTACAGAAAAAGTTCCAAGATTAAAAAAGGAAAATATAATCAAAATAGTCGATATTGTTCCAGAAGACAAGAAAGACATCGAAGTAATATTCTCAAAAGAAAGGTTAATATTGGACGAAGATGAAGTTAAATCCATATTGGAAATTATTGCAAAATATAAAAAATAAGTGAAATTTATGATGATGAGAACTAGTGTTTTTGAGGAGTATGGGATAGTTCTGGATTACCTGCCACAAGGTCTTCCAGGGGAAAATCTCCCACCTCATAAGAG
>JAHKLW010000045.1 GCA_020854815.1 Methanofastidiosum sp.
AAGGCTTATAGAAGATACTAGGCACCAGATACCCACTAAATCTGAAACCAAGGAAGCTGTAATGGCCAAATCATTTATTGTATTTGCCCTCGGATGCTTAACTGGAATTGAAATGTACACAATTAATCTATTCTTGACTTCAAATATTGAAATAAGTCTCATGCTTCTCCTATTCTTTTTTGGAATAGGCTTCCTAATCGGAGTCTTTGTAGAAAAAACAGATATATTAAAAATAAAATCTAAATATGGACATTTAGATTATTGATTTTTTAATAAAATTTTTGCTATATTGCCGTAAGCAGGCCTTGTTATTGTTATTCCAATCAAAAGACCTATTATTGTAGTAACTGCAAATCCTCTAAGCATTCCCAAACTCAGATATGCAAGAGGTGCCATAGCTCCAATTGTAGTAAATGCTGATGTGAATATTATGAAGAAGGCATGCTCGACCCTCTTTTTAATACTCTTTCGTTTTCTCTTTTCTCCACCTCTTTCCATAATGGATTCATCTGTAATAACTATCTGATGATCTACCCCTGTCCCTATGGCGGCAATTATACCGGCCATAGCTGCAAGATCTATTGTCCAGTGTATAACTGAAGCAACTCCCAATATTATAATTACCTCGGAGAAAGATATTAGTATTATAGGCAAAGAAATGTAGATTTTCCTGTATCTTATGAAAACAATTGCTGCAACTGCAATAAGTGCGGCAAGCCCTGCTATAAGAACCTGTCTTATAAATTCTGAACCAAGGGTGGGCGAAATAAAGCTCTTTCCAACAATGCTTGTTGCAATAGGAAGAGCCCCAGACTGAAGAATTATCTTTAATTCTGAAGTTTCCTTATTAGCTTCTTCTACAGTTGCGGCAACTCCTTGGATTACATAAGAAGGTGTAGCCGATGCCTCACCAGTGGCAAGATTTTCTGAGAGTATGGGGGAGTTCATTAGCCCGACTATCCTCCTGAAATAGTCTGCCTGATTCTCATTTGCTGCCCTGAGTTCTCTTTGAGTTTTGAATCCCATTCCCATTATCTGAGTGTAGATGTCTCTTCCAACCTCATCTTCTGTTGCAAGAACGATTACCCTCTCCTTATCTCCTACATAATCCTTCAAAAGTGAAGGAATTTCTGAGCTGTTTGCAAAAGTCAATATTTTAATATCGTCCCCAATTCTCTTTTCAAGTGAAAACGCGTTTTCTATTTGGGGTATTGAAACATTTAAATCAAGCCCGGATAGATTTAGGTCAGATGGTAACCCAGTTAGTGAGTTGTACATCGCTTTATTCATTATTATCACTGAATTTGCAGGCCTGTCAAGAAACATGTCTACTGGGTATCCACCTTTGCCTTTGGCAACGTCAGCAAAGTTTTGCCCCGCTTCCTTTGTGATTGTGAAAGGCACATTCCAGTTTATTCCTTCATATCCAGATTGTCTGACTTCCGGTGGGTCGACCCTAATAATATCTGATCCTCTTACTGCAACTACTCCATCAATCCTTGCTTCATAAACACCCTGCTCTTCAAGGATCTTAATGACGCTTTCTTCCTTCTCTGCTGAAGTACCTGAAACCTCAACCATTATGTTAGATTCTCCCCACGGTCTGACACTAACATCTGATATACCAAGCCTGTTTAATCTTAGCTCGAGTCTTGTAACTGTATCTTCCATTACGTCAGTTGCAACTGCCCTATCAAGTTCCAGAGTAACAAGTGTTCCTCCTTCAAGATCAAGACCTGTTGATATGCCATTAAAGTTAATTGCTATAGCTGAAAATATCACTGCAACTATTAATAATAGAACTCTGCCGTTCTTTAGGATCTTATTCATTTAGTTCACCCCTTTCTGCCTTCTCAATGCATACCACTTCAATATCCCTGCATTGAAGAGCCATGTCATGACAAGGTCCCCTATAAGACCAAATATTAATACGATTGCAATGTCATCTAAGACCTCAGAAGTGGAGAATATGAAAAGCGCTGTCAAAGCAGCAAGAGTAGTAACAGACATTGTAAGTCCAGTTCTCATTGCGCTTCTTACCCTTTCGTTTATGTCATCTCCCTTTTCTTTCACCACCCTTGCCGTAAGAAGAATATCAGTATCAACAGAATAACCAATCAACATCAAAACTGCAGCTATGGTGTATCTTGAAAGTTCAATCCCCGCAATAGACATAAATGCGAGAGCTATTAACATATCAGATAAAGCCGCAAATACAACTGCTGCAGACGGTATAGGCATCCTAAAAGCGATAAAGACAACAATGGCCATAAATAGAAATGCAAATAAAATCGCCTGAGTCCCCTGCTTCAAAAATGATGCGCCGAGAGAGGGGCCAATGTTCTGCACACTTATAGCAACGTCCGGATATCTCTGATTGAGCAAGCTGATTAATCTGGCAGAGTCGACATCAGGTCCAGTTTCTACAACAAATCCTTCGGTAAGAGGGCTGAAAATTGACCTCACCTTTATATTTGAATCACCTAGATTCGTGATAAGATAATCTTGAATTTCAGGCGTGTATTTTACGCCCTGAACTGTTGCAAGTGTTCCCCCTCTTAGGTCAACACCTAAATTGACTCCAACTGTTGAAAGAATTATAACTGATACCAATACTAAAATTAAAGGGAATACTATCAGTTTTTTGTAATTATAATTTGTAACATCAATCCTATCAAAAATTTTTTCGACGGCCTTCATAAATTCTCTCCCCAAAGGAAAACTCTTAAGAACTATTTAAATAACTTTGTATCATGTATTTTGACAGGCTTATTATAGTAGGATTTATTGTTATTCTACTAGGCATCATGCTTATTTTTTCTGGGGCAATTCTCTCCTCTTTTAGAGGCGGTCCAGAGGGCCGCATTGAGACCGGCGGAGTATTATTAATAGGTCCAATTCCGATAATATTTGGAAACTCAAAGCCTCTAATAATTATATCAATAGCTGGTGCTTTCATATTAATGGCAGCCTATTATCTGATTTCAAAGGGTGAATTCATATGATACAAGAAAACGATAGGATTCTATTATTAGACCCCAGGGGGAAAAAATATCTAATTACAGTTACAAGTAGGATATTCCATACAAATCTTGGAAAGCTCGATCTCTCTGAATTAGTTGGGAAGTCTTATGGCGACAAGATTAAATCTCACATGGGAAAGAATTTTTCTATAATAAAGCCAAACATTATTGATTATATTTACATGATGAAAAAGATGCCCCAAACTATTAATCCAGACGACGCATGCCAGATTATTGCAAACACCGGTATATCCGCAGGCGATACAGTAGTTGAAGCAGGTGCCGGGTCAGGTGCAGTGACGTTATTATTATCCTATACAGTTTTTCCTGGAAAAGTATATTCTTATGATATAAATGAGCGCTTTCTAAAGGTGGCCAAAGAGAATCTAGACACATATGGGAAAGGAAATGTGGAGTTTAAACTAAAGGATATCTATGAAGGGATAGACGAGAAAGACGTTGACCTTGTTTCTCTTGATCTCCCAGAGCCGTATAGAGTTGTTGGCCACGCCTATGAAGCTTTAAGGGCGGGTGGATTCATATTCTCGTTTTCTCCCTGTATTGAGCAGGTCATTGATTTCAGAAGAGAAGTATCCAAATACGATTATTCCGAAGTTAAAACAATCGAGTCTATTATAAGAGAATACGAGGTAAAGGAAAAAGGCACAAGGCCAAGAACTAGAATGCTTGGCCACACAGGCTATCTGTCATTTGCAAGAAGAGTCTAGTTACCACCAAACTTCTTTTTTCCCGGCAAGATACCATACAACATTAGACACAAAATGTACGAAAGGAGTTATTATGATAGATAGAAGGACAACTTCAAAAGAAGGAAGTCCTAGAGGTGCTACCAATATTATTGCACCAATCATAAAGTCAAGCTGATCAAGCAAAGGGGCAGAATTCCCACTTTCAATATTTACTCTCCTTTTTACAAAGCTCCCAACAATATCTCCGCCAATTGCACCTGCACCCATTAAAAATCCTCTCAAGATGGCATATCCAAAAGATGGAAAGGGAAGTGCGATATGCTGCAACAGACTTATTATTATTCCAGCAAGAATTCCCACAAAAGCGCCTTTAATGGTTTTACCTTTGCCAAATAATCTTTTACCATCATAAAAGAGCCTCCCCCCGTCAATTGGAGGGCCCCCTCCCCAAACAGCGGGCGCCATATTCGCAATGTAAGGCGGCAGTATAAACCAGATGATGCTAAATATCAAAAGCGGAGTAATTTCGATCATATTGGGTCTCGTTAGTTTTTTATAGCCAATGATTATGGAGTATTTAAACCTTTTTAGGATGTCATATTAATGATAAAAACTATCTTTTTTGAGGATAACAAGGTCAAATATATCGACCAGACGCTCTTGCCAGGCGATTATAAAATAGTCTCATGCACCGATGTCAAAAAATTGGAAGTTGCCATTAAGACTCTAGCTATTAGAGGAGCACCTGCCATCGGTGTTGCCGGGGCATATGGCATCGTTCTAGCTGCATTAAGCTATAAAGGAAATAATAAAGATGAATTCTTCAAAGTAATTATTGAAGGCGAGAAGATAAAAAATGCTAGGCCCACCGCAGTAAACCTCATGTGGGCAGTAGAGCGCATGATGGGGCATTTTGAAGCCATCAAAAATAAATCCATCGAAGAAATCAAAAATGAGCTTATTTTAGAGGCTGAACAGATAAGGAAGGAAGATGCGGAAATTAATAGGAAAATGGGGCAATACGGGCACCCCCTTATTTCCACTGGAGACGGAGTCCTAACACATTGTAACGCCGGGGCACTTGCAACTTCCGAATACGGCACAGCACTCGGGGTGATTAGAGCTGCAGTTGAAGCAGGTAAGAAGATTAGGGTCTACTCTGATGAGACAAGACCTCTTTTGCAGGGTGCAAGACTCACAACGTGGGAGTTAAAGGAAGACGGGATCCCCGTGACTTTGATATGCGATAACATGGCAGGTATCTCTATGAGGAGAGGATTGATTCAGAAGGTAATAGTTGGGGCAGATAGGATTGCAATGAACGGGGACACAGCAAATAAGATTGGGACTTACCAGGTAGCGGTATTGGCCAAAGAAAATAACATACCTTTCTATGTAGCAGCACCCATATCAACTTTTGACCCAAAGGCAAAAACGGGCGAGGATATACCTATTGAGGAAAGGAGCAAGGATGAGGTGACCCATATAGGCGGCAAGAGGATTGCAACTGAAGGCATAGACGTTTTCAATCCTGCTTTTGATGTGACACCTGCAAAATATATCTCAGGGATAATCACTGAAAGAGGCGTATTAAAGCCCCCCTATGAGAAGAGCATTAAGAAGTTATTTGATTAATAACGGTCTATTATTATTTTTATATTTTCTATAATCTTATCAAAATCTTCTGGCATATTTTCAGCTATCAACGGAACGCTTTCTTCAATTTCACTTATTTTGGATAAAATAATTTCTTTTCTCATGTTATCATTTCTAGCCCTATGTAGTCATAATAAAATCTTTTAAAATAATCAAAATCCTTAATAGTATCCAGAGCTACCTCATGAACAAAAGTAGTATCATCTGAATAAAGTAATATGCCCTTTAGAACTTCTTTCTTAATATAAAGTGGAAGTTGATGGAAGATCTTTACGTCGTATTTATCGCTTGATAGTTCTGATAAAACTTTTAATCTGAATCTAGATGCTTCATTTTCTAAGCCTTCATAGTAGATGCAGAGGTCAATATCTGAATTCTTATTTGCATTACCTGTAGAAGTTGAACCGTAGAGAAAAATGAATCTAACGTGTTCAAATCCTTTAATTTTTTTTATTAACTCTAGTTCTTTGTTAAGATTTGTATCCATATCAACATCTTAAATCATTTTATATTTAAATCGTTTTTTGATAGAGATGAATATATCGATCAATTTTAAGATTACTTTATCCTATATTTTCTATAATTATCTTGTATTTATTCTTATAAATAAATTAATTGCATATAATCAACATGAACAAAATACCTTTTTTTACAGCTAAATCCAAAAGAAGATCCAGACGATGAGGATGGATATTACAGTTCTGGAGGATACGATGTGCCAGGAGTATGGGTTAAACATACAGTTAATTTAAGGCATTATCCCGGAGTTAGCAGGGTAATATTCTATTTTGACACAATAGACAATATAAATAATAATCATAGAGGATGGTATATAGACGACGTTACTATTTACGAGAGTGTAGTGCCTGTAGATAAAATACAAAAAATTCTAAAGAAAAATCAAGATAAAAACTAGGGTATAAACTAAACTACCATTTATTTTATCTTTCTCTTTTATTTTGTCTTAGTAATAAATGACCGGTCAAAATTATTAATTATGTCAATATGTCTCTTAATCATCATAAAAAACCTGCAAACAATAATAGTATTTTGATATAAGACCTCTATAGTATATTGGGTATCTTTATAAATTAATTTGAAGTGAGTATTTCTTATATATGGAGCTTTTTCATATAAAAATTGAATGTACTAAGTCATCATAATCTATAGAAAAAATATTCATCGTGATTTTTATGGTATATAGAAATGTTTTACTGGTAAAGCCAGAGGGGAAGTCAGGAATAGGGCACTTGGCGGACTTGGTCCCTATTGGATTGGAATATCTAGCAGCCTCCATAGAAAAAGAAGTCGACAATGTTTGGATAATCGATATGGAGCTTGAAAATCACCCATTACAATACTTTATTGATAAATATCATCCTGATTTGATTGGAATATCCATGTCTGCAACAGACCATGAAAAAGGTCTGCATCTTGCAAAAATTGCCAAAGATAACAATATTACAACTGTAATCGGTGGTTACCATCCGACCGCTATATTCAATGAATTACTAGAAAGCCCCTACATAGACATGGTTGTGAGAGGGGAAGGCGAACTTGCAATGAAGGAACTTGTGCAAAAAGGAGTTCCTGAAAGCGTTCATGGAATATCATATAAAAAAGAAGGCCAAATAATTAACAATCCTGATCGGCAAATAATAAAGGATTTAGATTCATTACCTTTCCCTGCAAGGTATCTTAGAAGACATCGTTATAGGGCCCAAGAAAATAAAGAAGGTAGAGAAAGAGATGTAATTACGATGTCACGTGGATGCTACGCCGACTGTAGTTTTTGCTGTGAGCCTTATATGAGTGGAGGAAAGGTACGATTTAGGTCCCCTGAGAACATCATGGAAGAGATACTGGAAATAGTATCATTTCACAAAGGAAAACCATTACGTATTTTTGTGACAGATCCAAATTTTATATGTAGTTCTAGAAGGATAGATAGATTATGTGATTTATTACAAAAACATAAATTAGACATAATCTTTTCTGTCATGACAAGAGTTGACAGCATTGTAGAAAATCCAGAACTTGTCAAAAAAATGTGTGATAGCGGTTTCCTTCATTACGAAATGGGATTTGAGAGCCCAAGTCTAACAGATTTGAATCGTGTAAATAAGAATATATCTCTTGATAATCAACAGAATGCAGTTAAAATATTGAGGGAGAACGGTGCGGAGGCTACTGGAACTTTTATAATTGGTTTACCTGACCAGACTGAAGAAGACATAAAACAATTTCCCGTATATGCTAAAAAGATAGGGCTATTGAACTGTGCGTTTGGTATTGCAACACCATTTCCAAAAACAGAATTTTACGATAACTTAGAAAAAGATGGCCTTATCTTTGAAGAAGATTGGACCAAATATGATGAAATGCATTCCGTCTTTCATATAAATTCATTAACGCCTGAGAAATTAGAATATCTACAAACATACTGCATGTTTCGATTTTGGACTTTAGATGTCCTACTGGATAAGGCTAAAGTTTTACAGATAAAAACTGGGCAGAAAAAGAAGTTAAAAGTTTTTGTTCATGACCTTCTTTCAAAGCTAGAATTTCTCAACAATGCAGGCCATGATTTAAGAAAAGAAAAAATGGTAGAGCACTCTGCAATTTTCTTGGATGCGATTATAGACGCTGAAAAAGATGAATCTAACAAAGTATTTATGGATGAGGCCATAGAAATGTCAAAGCTATTGAGGATTTTAGGGCCTCAAGTAATACAGATTAGTTTAAAATATGAAGACAAATCGGCAAGTTATATATTTAAAACATCAAGTAAAAAAGTCGAACAAATAAAAACTACCTCAGAAAAAGCGGACTATACAACAATAGACATTAATGTTGATTTAAGAGAAATGATGAATTCATTAGACAATTATTCTATGTTCAGCGCATCAAAGAATATATCTTTACTTAAGCAGATGGGCAATACTAAAGGCGTATTTAATTTAGTTAGATTATCCTTTGCCCTGACAACTGTTTTGAGTTATTCCTATTTAGAAAACAAAGTGAGACGGAAATAATGGGGATAATCACTGGACTTTGTAAGACTTATAATCTCATAAAAAATTTATCACATATAAACGGGGCAGATGTAAATGAGATGCTCTTGAATCGGGCAATGTTTGCCATTGAAAAACTACCACCGCTAGGTAAAGAATACTGGTGGTTTCTTTTTTTTGGGCAGGACGGCGAAAGACCTGTGCAGATCACGCTCCTAATATTTAGAAAGCATGGGAAAAAAATGCTTTTTAATCGCAAGGAAATGAAGTTCAATGAAATGAGTGAGGATGAAGTCCTAGCAGTGACCTCTGGCTGGATATACGATGGTGATGAGCTACATAAATTAGCTGACACTAATACAAATGTAATACTCCAGAAAGACAAAATTACTTCTGAAATTTCTGGTAATGAAATGGTATTCAGCGGTTCTTATCCAAACTATCTAATGACTCTAGGGAATTTGATAAATCTAAAAATGAAAAATGGAAACTTCATTGAAACTAAAGATGCGTATGGGGTGTTTCTTCCTCCTTTGGGCATGGGCTGGGTAGACGTATTTTCAGATGCCAGCGGCACTGTACTTGGAAAAAAATTCAAAGGGACTGCACATCTCCAGAAAGTAGTCGGTGTTGCACCTTTTGGGCCTTTTCATTGGGCAAGGATTGTTTTCAAGAATCATTCTGTCTTTTCGTTTTTTTGCCTTAAGACAGGAAAAGATTCACATACATTTCTCCACAAATCTATAAAATTCTTCGACACGAAAAATCAGATCACAATAAGATTGAATAATCCAAAACTTGAAGTGTCGAGAACAGGTGGCAATTGGATCATCGAGGGCGTAGAAAAGAACAAACATGTAAGGGCTGTTTTAGAGATCTATGCAACAAATAGATATGACATGAAAGGTGGCGGCTCTCAAGTTTATATCCAATATGCTATAATACCTAAAGAACTCACCATAAAAGATGATAAAAATACATTTACTTTAAGTGACCTGGGTGAAGGGGTAGGGACAATTGAAGACGCATACTGGTAGGAGCCAAATATTGCTGGAGGCCCACCAATAAAAATAATTGTATTTATAGATAGTGTTCTATCGCATCTTTAATATTATCTAAGACTTTTTATCACGTATCCACTTTAGAATACACCCTAATAACAAAACCTCTCTCTTATTATATTCTGCGAATACTTTGGCAATATATTCAATTTCTTTTACAAGCGAATCATCGCAGTATATTTCCTTTGAAAGCTCACCATATTTTTCCTGATACATCTGGCTAAACTTCTCATTTGCAAAAAATCTTTCCTTGAGCAAATTTGACCCTTGCATCCCGCCTTGCCTCATATTTCCCATCTCTTCTGGCCTGTTCTATTGAAATCCATACCAGGCACCCCTTTCGGCCCCATAATACTCCTGTTCACATCCCTGTTATTGAAACGTTCCGGCCTCTGGACAGTCATGTTTAAATCCATTGGGGCACCAGATTCTATTATCCGTAAATTAAGGGATTTCAGTATGGATTATTTGATGTCAAGATATCCTGATGCAACAGATGAGCTTCCTTACAAGATTTATGATGAAAAAATGGCGGCTGAACGTTTAGAAGGTGCAAGGGAGTCCTAAATTGGATAGAGAAAGAGCTGAAACTTTAGATGATTTGGTCAGGCTGATAAAAAAATGAGTTTAACACTGAGTTAGTTCTCCTCTTTGGTTCAAGAGCTAGGGGAGACAACTTAATTGAAAGTGACTATGATATAATCATTGTTAGTAAAGATTTTGAAGGTATCAATTTTATCAAGAGGATGGGATTAGTGCAGGACCTCTGGGATGGGATTTATAGGCTTGAAGCATTTTGCTACACGCCCGAAGAGTTTGAAAGAAAGAGAAATGAAATAGGCACTGTCCAAGAAGCATGTAAAGAAGGAATTGCTCTCTAAACGGTATATAATAGTTGTCAAAAATAAATATGCTCCTTTATAAATAACTGGTCAATTTTATTTTGTCTTATTTATAAATGACTTGTCAAAAATCGGCTGTGGAACATAATTTACATACATTCAGATCCAAAAGATCACGTGTGTTATTATAGGGACAAAAAAGGAAAAGAGGTCGATTTTCTTTTATTAACAGAGGATAAAATATA
>JAHKLW010000046.1 GCA_020854815.1 Methanofastidiosum sp.
GAGTATGAAGTAGTATATAATCCCAAGGAATTAACGAGTAGGGAAGATACTCTAAAAACAATAAATGAATTCAAAAAAAGACAAGTTGAACTAATCATATTCTGTGGTGGAGATGGAACCGCAAGAGATATATGCGAGGCCATTGGCATAGAAATTCCTGTGATTGGGATGCCAGCTGGCGTAAAGATGTTTTCTTCTGTTTTTGCAATCAATCCTAAGGCTGCATCTGACCTTCTCAAAGCCTTTTTAGAAGGGAATTCAAAGTACAAGGATTCTGATGTTCTAGACATTGATGAAGAAAGTTACAGGGCAGATAAATTCAAGATGAAGCTATATGGTTATCTAAAAACGCCTTATGTACCAAACCTTATTCAAGATTCAAAGGCGCTGTTTGAAGGTCATGTTGAAGAGATGGCAAAGGAAGGTATAGCGGTATTTGCCAGTGAATTTATGTCCGATGGTTCATTATACATAGTCGGAGCAGGTTCTACAACTGCAAAAATTGCAGAATTAATGGGGCTAAAAAAGACAATGCTTGGCGTAGACCTGATAAAAGATGAGAAACTCATTGCAAGTGATGTTAATGAGAAGGCTATTTTAAATTATATAAAAAATGAAAAAAGTGTAAAGATAATAGTAAGCCCAATCGGAGCTCAAGGCTTTGTATTTGGTAGAGGAAATCAGCAGATTTCAAGTCAAGTTTTAAGAAAAGTTGGAAAAGAAAATATAATAATCGTTGCAACTCCCCAGAAACTAGAAAACACCCCTTTTCTCCTAGTTGATACCGGAGATTATGAGTTGGACAATGAATTATCGGGTAAGACTCTGGTAGTCTGTGCATATAGAATGGCTCAAAGAAAAGAGATAAGGAAAGATTAAACTTAAAAAGTACGAAAATCAGGTTATTCTGATATTATGGACGCGTCTGTTGTTACTCCTTGGGAAGTAGAAGGGGAAATTGATTATAATAAACTCATAAAACAGTTTGGAACAGATATTCTTACTGAAGACCTATTGAATACAATAAAGAAGTACACTGGAGATTTACATCCGTTTCTCAAGAGGAGATTATTTTTTTCTCATAGGGATCTTGGTTGGATTTTAAAGAAGTATGAGGGAGGAGAAAAGTTTGCTCTTTATACAGGAAGAGGTCCTTCCGGCCATACTCACCTTGGCCACCTAGTTCCTTGGATATTCTGTAAATGGCTCCAAGATAAATTTGGCTGCGAGTTCTATTTCCAGATGACTGATGATGAAAAGTTCATGATGAGGCCAGATCTTACACTTGAACAAACACATGCATTTGCCTATGAGAACGCTCTTGACGTCATTGCTTTAGGATTTGACCCAAAAAAGACATTCATTTTTTCGGATATAGATTATGCCAAAACACTTTACAAGATATCAATTCAAGTTGCAAAGAATGTCACGACTTCCACAGCTAAAGCTGTTTTTGGTTTTAAGAACTCAACTAACATCGGGATGATATTCTTTCCATCTGTCCAGGCGGCCCCTTGCTTTTTGCCATCTGTTCTAAAAGGATACAATGTCCCTGTTTTAATTCCTGCAGCAATTGATCAAGATCCATATTGGAGAATTACAAGAGATGTAGCCCCAAAGCTTGGATATTATAAGCCAGCTGCCATACACAACATGTTTCTTCCTGGCCTTGAAGGTCCGAGTGGTAAGATGTCTGCATCAAAGAGTGATACGGCAATCTTCTCTGTCGATCCACCAAAAGAAGTTGACAAAAAGATTAAAAGGGCGTTTACGGGCGGTGGCCAGACTGTAAAGGAGCACAAGGAAAAAGGTGGAAATCCTGGAGTCTGTACAATCTACCAATATCTATATTTCATATTTGAAGAGGACGTTAAGAAGATAAAAGAGATTCATGACGGATGCAAGCGTGGAGAAGTCTTCTGCGGAGAGTGCAAGAATCTCTTAAGCGAAAAACTTGTTAAGTTTATTACAACACATCAAGAAAACAGAGAAAAAGCAAGAGATGTCCTTGATAAATTCCTTTTAAAAGATTAAATTTTTTTAAAAATATTTTTTCTAATAATACCTATGGGAAAGGTACCTTTCCTCATCGATTTATAATAGTATTAACAAGAATTGATATTAGTTAATATTAATATTGCATTAATGATGAGCTATATAACCAAAAGATTTATATACTAATGATAATCAATATTAGTAACTAACAATTAAGAGATGATAGTTAGCACTAAAAGGTGAAAAAATATGGGATGGAGAAGACAATTTGAAACTAGAGAAAAGCGTATCAACGAATTAAGGATTCTTCTAAAGCAAAAATTAAACAGCGGAAGGGACTATTTTATTCAAGAACTTGTTAACGATACAGACATACCCAGAAGTACCGTTGAAAGGTATCTTTACGAGTATCTTAATGAGGAAGTAGAAATCTACTATGAAGGGCCCTTAAAGAAGATACGCTATAAAGGCGAAGGAAATTAATTTAAGAAAAGATTTTTATCTTTTCTTTTTTATTTACTTTTTTAATAAAATCTATCTTGATGTACCTAATCTCTATTTTTAATAACAAACTTTAATAAGATTGAATTCTCTTATGTATGAGGATATTATGAGATTTTTCAAGATAGGTAAAGTTTCCGATATTGAAGACGGCGCTATGAAAAAATATGAAGTTGGAGGAAAAGAGATACTTGTTTCAAATATTGGGGGAAAATATTATGCAATTTATAACAAATGTACCCATAAGAATGGAGATCTTTCTCAAGGCAAACTTGAAGGTAATATTGTGACCTGCCCAAAACATGGTTCCAGGTTTGATGTTACGACTGGGAGGGTAATCTCGGGACCTAAAATACCGTTGATAAAAATAAAGATCAATGATGAAGAAAAATATGAGATAAAAATAGATGGAGAAGATATATTAATCAAAATATAATAAAAATATGAGAATAATTATGTTGATTGTTTCTCAAAACAATCTAAATACATAGAAGGTGGAGAAAAATGACAGAATTCTGGATGCAAAGAAAAGTTGCAATATTTGTATTTAACGGTGACCCTATGTGTGTCGTACATGCTTTGATAAATGCAATTGAATTTCATGTAAAGGGATATGATACCAAGTTGATAATAGAAGGTTCAGCAACTGGACTTATCGGGAAATTAAACGAGGCTGGCAATCCTCTACATTATTATTATGTAAGGTTAAAGGATGAAGGATTAATAGACTGTGTGTGTAAAGCATGCGCAACAAAGAACGAAACTATTGAAGAAGCAAGAAAACAAAATCTAAATCTATGCGACGAATTATTTGGTCACCCAAGTATGGCAAGATACATTGAGGATGGTTACGATATAATCACAATATAGTAATTTATTAGGAGGTAAGTATGACAAGCATTTTGATGTGGGTTGCCCAGGAAGGGTTTAGAGATGAAGAGTTATTTATTCCAAAATCAACATTTGAAGAAAAAGGATACAATGTAACTGTTGTTTCTCACAACAAAGGAACAGCTTGGAGTAAATTTGGCAAGATCATTGAAGTACGTGGTATTGATGAAGTTGATTTAGAAGATTATGATGCCTTCCTATTGGTAGGTGGTCCAGGATCTTTTAATCTTACAGATGACAAAAAACTCCATGAATACATTAAGGATGCCCAAAAGAATCTTAATTTATTAGCCGGGATATGTTATTCCCCTAACATAATGGCCAGATCGGGAGTTCTGAAAGGTAAAAAGGCCACAGTATGGGGTGGGCCTGACATTTTCGATAAAGAAGGTGTAATTTTCGAGGACAAGAATGTCGTAAAGGATGGAAAAATTATAACTGCAAATGGTCCTGATGCAGCTCTTGAATGGGCAGAAGAAATAATAAATTATCTCAAATGCGGATGTGAGAAATAAATTAATATTTCTCACAAAATTTTAAGGCTTTTGGAATTCTTTTTAGCACATCAGAACTCCTGAAATTTGTGCCCATCTCTTCTGATGTGATGTCCCCGGCGATTCCGTTTAGAAAAGTCCCTGCACAAGCAGCTTCTAAGACAGTTCCTTTAGTTGCAAAGGCCGTTATGAGTCCTGAAAGTATATCGCCTGTGCCCCCTGTGGTCATGCCAGAATTTCCAGTGAAGTTCTTAATCACCCTTTTACCCTCTGATATAAGGTCAACTTCACCTTTACTGATGATAGTAATTTGGTATTTTTCTGAATTAATCAAAATATTGTCACTAGTTAAAGGCTCATCAAAGACCATCTTATATTCCGAGTGGTGGGGTGTTATACAAACATCATTTTTCTTTAAAATTTCAAGATTTTCTTTTATTGCAAAAAGACCATCGGCATCTATTATTATCTTCTTGCACGAGACACAGTTCAGAAAATCTAACACAGTTTCAACAGTTTCTGAGTCTCTGCCTATTCCAACACCCACTAAAATTGAATCAACCTTTTCTGAAAGAGTTTTTAGAACCTCAACGTCTTCTGGGATAAAGTGATTCTTTTCAGTTGGAAAGACTATCATATCTGGAGAATAGGATTTAATTACTTTGGAGCATTTCTTTGGTGATACAACATAGACGAGATCAGAAAGATAAGATGCCGCAAGAGAGGCATAAATTGGAGCTCCGTGATATTCCTTTGATCCCCCGATGACCAGAACCTTCCCGTTATCCCCTTTGTGCGAGTCGTTATCCCGCATATTTAACTTGTTGACATATCCAGGGCCAGTCAAATAGTTAAATTCTTTTGGAATTCCTATATCAACAACTGTTGTAGCATCTTTCTTGAGAGTATGGAGAGAGATAACAACATTTGGCATAAAATATGGGGATGCTACATCAATCGATACCTTGATTCCATTAATTTCATTAATCCTGTTGATAACATCCGAATACGGGTGTCTTAGTGTTCCTTTTATACCAACGCCAAATATTGCATCAAGATAAATCTCAAAATCTGACCTTATCTTTTCTGTATCACATGAATCTTTGATAAGTACCTTTTCAATGTTAATATGTTTTAATAATTCCCATTTTGAAAGGGCTGCGCCTTCCTTGATATTTTGTGGATCCCCAATAAGATAGACAGTCACCCGATTTTCCTTGGAGAGGTATCTAGCCGCTACAAACCCATCTCCTCCATTATTACCAAGCCCACAGAATACTGCTATTTTATTTCTAGTCCCAAATCTTTTTTCTATTTCCGATGCAACACTTCTCCCCGCATTTTCCATAAGGAGTGGAGTGTCAAGGCCATAATATTTACAGTTTGAATCAATAATATAGGTATCCATAATACTCCCATGAATAATTGTGGTTTTCAATAGATAAGTTTTTGCCTATTGGGGAAATTTTATAAGTAATCTGTATAAGAATTCCCTATGGTCAAAGCGATGGAGTGCGAGAAATGTGGATACAAGGAGTATCTATTAGCTGAAGAAAAAGATTATGATAGATGCCCATCTTGCAAATCATTAGTTATTGGCCAAGAAAAAAATGAACTGCCTGCACAATTGCAAGAGATGATTAATGTTGCAAATGAGAACTTTTCATATGGGAATATTAAAACTGACAATTATTCTGCCTTGTTTGAGGTCAAGGAACTTTTCAAAAAGCCTGAAGAAATAATTTCCTCCTTTGAGAAAATCAATTTCCATCCCTTTATGAGAAAAGAAAAGGGGAAACTTTATGTTTTATTGAGGTCTTCACCTCCAAAAAAGGATTTTACATATAAGAAGAATCTGATACTATTTTTCTTGACAATTATTTCAACAACAGTTGCTGGCTATTTCATGTCAGTACCACATGTCGAATACGAATTTATGGCAAATCCCTGGATTGGAGCTATAGCATTTTCTTTTTCAATAATGATAATCCTAGGAACACATGAAATGGGCCATTATATTGTTGCGAGAAGAAATGGTGTGGATGCGACACTGCCTTATTTCATACCGGCGCCTTTCATTCTTGGAACAATGGGTGCTGTGATAAACATAAGGTCATTTATCCCAAACAAAAATAGCGCTATTGAACTGGGCCTTTCAGGCCCGCTTGCCGGCATACTTGTAGCAATACCAATCACAATAGCGGGGGTTATGATGTCGCCTGTCGTCCCCATAACACTCTTTGGTGAGAGCTCAATGTTTTTGGGTGAGCCGCTTATATTCCAGCTTATAGCTAAATCACTTGTAACTGTAACTGAAGGCAACTCTCTTTACTTACATCCTGTAGCTTTTGCAGGCTGGGCCGGGATATTTGTGACCATGCTTAACTTGATCCCTATGGGCCAACTTGATGGCGGTCATATTGCAAGGGCTGTTTTAGGGCCTATAAATCACAGGTACCTATCATTTGTTGTTGCAGTTTCATTGTTTGTTATAGGGATATTTACATGGGCTGGATGGAGCCTTTGGGGAGTAATTGGATTTTATCTGGCATATAGGGGGCATCCTGGCTCGATGGATGAGATAACTCCCATAGAAGGAAAACATTGGCTCATGGTTGGAGTTGCCATAGTATTATTTGTAATATCTACAATGATTGTCCCGATAAAGTTGGGATGAGTGTATACCAGATAAAAAAGATTTAAATATACTTAATTAATTCTAAAGGCATGCTTAATAACATCCGTAAGAATAAATCATTTGTATCAATTGTTAACTTTATCGGGAGAATCTTTAGATTCCTGCCCCCAAATGTCATAACAACGATCAGTTTAGTTGTTGTCTTCTTTTCAGGTTATTATTACTATCTTGGATTGCCATATATTGGAGCAATTATACTTGCCGTTTCAGGATTCCTTGATCTAGTTGACGGCTCAGTTGCAAAATATACTAAGAAGACAACTGTTCTTGGCGGCTTTTTAGATTCAACTTTTGATAGGATAGGCGATGGGATTATACTGTTAGGAATTGGACTATCGCATAATCTTGCTCTTTGTTTTGTGATAATGATTGGAGCATATCTCATTAGCTATATGCGTGCTAAGGGAGAGGCCCTTGGTGTAAAAGTCATGGGGATAGGCATTGGTGAAAGGGCAGAGAGAATACTGATAATATTTGTGTTTTCTTTCATCAATTTAGAGCTAGGGCTTTATGTGCTTTTGATTGTTGTGTATATAACGGTCTTCACAAGGTTTTATTATATCTCAAAGGAGCTTAAAACTAAGACTTAGAAACCTTTTTATATTACCAGAATAAACTTTCCAATACGCGGGGGTTGCCGAGCATGGTTAAAGGCGATAGACTCAAGATCTATTCCCGCAGGGGTCCAGGGGTTCAAATCCCTTCCCCCGCACTTTTTACTAAAGCTAATGCGGTATTGATTTTCTTCTAAAAAGGAAATAACTAATCTAGGAAACTTAAATTAAAAAAATAAAATTAATTATTGTTTAGAATTTTCTTAGCAGAAACTATAATTGTCATTGCCATGGCCTTGATATAAGGATCGCCTATTATGCACATTTCTTCCAAGAACTCCTTGTTCTCTAGGTAAAATCTTACGGCCCTCATTTTTGATTCTGGGATGTTATTCTCCATATTTTTCACCTCTAATAAATTTCTCCTTTGAGGAAAGCCATCCTCTTCTTTTTCTCATTGACTTTGAATCTGTATACATCCTTGACAAGCTCCAGGTAATCCTCCATGCCTTTCATAATCATCTTGGCCTTATCTGAAGATCCTTCATTTCCAAAGCATAATAACAAAAATCTGTACCCTTCAGTGTAGCGTATAGCATGCTCGATTGCCATGATCATCTCTGAAAGCTCAATTATGTTAAAGTTATAGAGCTCTTTTCTTGATAGGGTCGGAAGACAGCTTATCATTCTTTTATCCAAAACATCAATACTTTTTGCCAAAATTATTCCTCTTTACTTACTACTTACTTACTTTACCTACATACTACACTACACTACACTACACCCGCATTAATGCGGATCTTTTCTTTTAATTCTCCAGTGGAAATGCACAATCCTTTTGAGAAGTTGTCCAGCATGCGCTCATCGCCTATGACTTTCTCAAGCCCCTGCTCGGAGATTTTCTTCTTGACGATTGGCCAGATTGTAAATTCCCAGCGCTTAGTGAGCTCTTCTTCTGTCAATTGCTTTTCAACGGTCTTAATTTTAGGGCCAACTTCTTTATCAATCTCCTTTTTTGTTTCCTTTAGGTCATTCTTGGTAAATTCGTCAATCTTGGCCTTAATCCTTGTTGCTTCAAGAATAACGCTCTCATACTGGCTTTCAAGCTGTTCTAGCTCTGATTTGTTCCTTTCTGCATATTGAAATAGGGCCTCAGTTATAGTCTCGGTAAATCCCTTCGCCGATATTTCGCAGCACCTATCCAGAAGATCTTCAGGGATCCAAGCTTGGATGAGCCTCTTCCCGTACCTGAGATGGCTTTTCCCCACGCTAAATCACCTGTTTTTCATTTTTTCCTGTAAGTAAAACTGGCCCTAAAAATGGCACTTTGTAAGTAACCTGTAAGTAAAAAAGGCCCAAAAATGGGTGTTTTGTAATGATGGCTGTAAGTATAGATGTGCTGATTTTACTTACAAAATCATGAAAGTGTAAGTAAAATAGGGCCAAAGTGTAGTATGAAATCAATGCCTTCACCCCGAAATCTTTAGCCCGGCAAGCGATTCTACTGGCATTAGATCTTTGACCTTCAGGACAAACGTGTCACACCTGTACCTGAACTTTCCATTCCTTTCTTCTTCCCCCTTTTTCCTGTGGAAGGCAGCCTTTAGGAGCGTGTCCCTGCCTATTACCCCTGCAACCTTGAACTCATTTTTAGTCCTGTCGTGGAAGACAAAGGCGAAGGCATCCTGATCCAAAGACACCTGGCATGATGAGACGTTGACATAGTAGTTTTCAAGCGGGCCCTGCCCATTTATTATTGTCTTGACGTCAATCTTTTTACCCTCGATGGTGAAGTCCCAGTTTGTGTACTGGCCGTTTGAAAGTGTTATGTTCTTGATCCCAGACTTCAAGTACTGCACCAGGAACTCTTCCTCCCCTAGGCAGCCGATATCCCTTGAATTATGTTCCGGATTAAATATGTTGGGAACCTCCCTCATCAGTTCACCTCCAAAGGGCCCTCTTTTTCTTCCGCCTTTTCGAAGGAAAAGTTTGAGTAAGGCCCAGTGTTTAGGGCGAGATCCCCGTTCTTTGAGATCCTGGCATCTAGATTATAGAATGATATAATGGACCCAATGAGCTCAGTCTTCTTCATCTGGGCCTTTGTCGATAGGAACTTCCCAGGAACCAGCTTCCCGCTATTCTTTGAGGTGAAGGGCTTTGTGTCGTGGCAGTTTACCCAGATCCTGTCCTTGCCGTCCTTTATCTCAATCCCGGTAGTCCGCAATCTTATGGGGCCTTCTTCCTCCCTGACATTTGACACCCTGTTGACAGTGGCATTTAGAAAAATAATCTTCCCCTCCTCATTAATCTTTGAAAGAAGGCAGTCAAGAGAGACGCAGTCCGACCTTATCTTTGGCCTGGCCTTAAAACTGGATGCAGGAAGCGGCTTTCCTTCCCTCCATCCGTAGGCATACGCCAGAAGCATGGCCACCTCTTCTGGGGATTCGTTTTTAGAATGCTTCATCTCACTCTCAAGCTGCCGCTCTAGCCAGTCCGTCTCGTTTGTGTGATTTGTAGCCGCATACTGCGAGAGGTAGTTTGACGCATCTTCAAAAAGCGTCTCCATGTTATCTACTTTTTTTGAGAAGTTGTCTAAAGTCGTTTCCACTCCTTTTGGCTTGTTGAAAGCCTCATAATACAACAGAAGCTTTGCACCGCTAGGGGTGACGTTCTTTTCTTCACTCTTTCTTTTAACAAGCTCGGCGAACTCATCTTCGGATACGCCAAGCTTTTCAATCAACTCTTTTTTCTTTTCATCTGTTAACAAAATCCAGACCTCCCGGATTGGCGGGGCGGATAGATCAGCAATGGTACCTATGGACGTTTGGGGGCCACGCCATCTTGCCGCTCTTTCGCCCTATAAATACGTCATATATGACGTATTTAAATACCAAAAAGTAGGCATCCGAGTAAAAGATTTTCGATAGGTATATTGTATTTTAGAACATATGTAACGAAATTTTTATATATCAGGCGGCAGATTATCTATAGTGGTCCTATGGCAAAAGAGCATCAGGGGGCAAGCCTCCCAAAAGAGCTATTGAGAAGAATTGACTATATAGTCAAAGAAACTGATCTTGGCTACACCTCAAGGGCGGACTTTGTAAAAGAGTCCGTTAGGCAGAAGCTTGATGAGGTGGAAAGAAAGTTACTCGAGCTAGAGAAACTAAAAAAAGAGCTAAAGGAAAGATAAATAAAAAATATTACACTTCGGCATCTTTTAACTTATCAATTAAGACATCCTCTACCGTTGTTATGAACGCCTCCTTACTTTCGCATTTCTCTGCTATCTTCAAAACTACCGCCATGCTCTTGACGTAGTTCCTATGGTACCCTCTTACTTTTTCGCCGAAGACACTCTTCTGAGCCCTTAGTATTTCGCTTTTCAACTTATCTCTGAGTTCATCCATTGTGCCGGAGTTATCGGCGATATTTAGCGCCACCGAAGGCGCATCGATTCCTCCATAATTCCAGTTGCTTGTCATCAGCATATTTTTATTTTGGCCTTAACTTTAGGGTCAGGACTAGATTGATTGTAAGGATATTTTTAAGAAAAGATGGGGGTATAAAACTGCATTGAATAAAAACTTTATTTCTAAAATCTAAAAAGAAAAGCCCGAGCAAACAGAGTATTATTGAGAACGACGGACTTAAATCCCGGACAAATTGTTATGCGTTAATTTTATAATTTGCTAAGACAAATAGAGAGATATACCTTAATCTAAAAAGACAGATACAAAAGCCTTATAAAGTGCTATTATTTCATCTTTTGAAAAACCTAACTTAAGTTCATTATTTATTAAAATATCTAATTCAAGTCTTTCTTCTGTTTTATTTTTTATCTGGTTAATTAATTCATGTAGTTTTAAATCTTTATTTTTATTAAAGTATTCTATCAATACATCTTTTGAGTTTTTGTTAAGCCCAATGAAGTCAGGAATATAAATTTCTTTTAAATCGTCTTGTTTTATTTCTATAAAATCAGCAAAACTTCCTTCCCCTATTGACCTCTTGCATATTCTAATTATTTGAGCTAAATAAAATATTGATTGTAAAAATAAGCACAGGATTTTAGCTTCATCTTTGGATGGGCAATCATACATTATAAAAGAATTTGTCGGAGTTATTTTTTCATCGCTATAAAACGCTGTTGCAAAGATATTTTGAGAAGTTGGTGGGAATCTATTTGGAATTAACAAATTAGTGGACTTTTTATTGATTGTTTTATCTAACATTAAATAATCAAATTTATAAGAAATATCAAACACATTAACATCAATACTAGTACGGAATGTTTTAATTAATTTTATTTTTTCGATTTTATGTTGAATGTCCTTTTCGTGGTAACTTAAATTAATCGGATCTGTGTCAGAGTCAAAATAAAATCTAGATTTTATTATTCTACTTGCCCCTAAATATCTTGTTATAACACTATACTTCGGTTTTTCTTTCCCTCTTAATTGGAATCCATCTTCCATTAAACTGTATTCCATTTTCTTCAAAGATTTATTGCCAAATAATCTATCAATAAATGAATTTATTATCCTTTGAGTTAAAATTTTGTTTGAAAAAAAGTAGGGCATCAAATTATCTCTATTTTCATATAATACACTTTGTGGAATCTTATGAATGCTGAATTCTTCCAAGTCTTTTTCATCTTCTAATTCAGATTTTATTTTTTTGATTAGTAACTTTATATCCTCAATAGTTTTTTTATTAAAGTCACCATTTAGATAAATAAGTTTACATTCATGGGTTTTATCATAAGGAACTTTCTTTGCAATTACAATTATATCTGGAAACTTAGAATCTTCACTAAAACAATAATTAATAGGGGGTTTTATAATATATTCAAGAGAGTAATTTTCTAAGACATAAGTTCTTATCTTTTTAGTTCTTTTTCCTCTTAAGAATGTAATAGGTATTATAGCCCCAAATTTACCACTATTTTTTAATATTAAGTCAGTATGTGCTAAAAAATATCCCCACAAATTAATTTCTTTTCCACATATCTTAGTTATTTCGTCTTTAGAAAAAGCTTTTCTAAAATTATCAGATAACTTATTAAGGGTAGTAAATGGAGGATTAATCAAAACAAGGTCAGGTTTTTCTAATACAAATGTCTTTGACTGTTGGGAAATTTTTTTAGATTCTATCTTTTTTTCGTCAAAATATTCATCAAGATAATTTTGTGGATCTCTTATTCCCTCCAAAGCATTTGCAATGTCCCCGTAAGCTTCTCTGACTTGTAAAGGCTTAGATAAATCTATTAATTCAAGAGAATTATTGTTAGAAATTCTCATGAAGTTAGTATGGACATTTAGATTCTGGGCAGATAAATTTAATCCTGTTAGATGGCAAGCGAAAGGCATTATATCTGTACCCGTAATCTGTTTTTCAATAAATTTTTTATGAAGTTTGTTTTTATCTTCTGTGGTGGATCTCAGCCCCTTAATTTGGTCGTATAACTCAAATTTTTTATTATATGCAGATACTAGAATAGTTCCAGAACCGCAGGCCGTATCCCAAATTGTTTGATCCCATTTTTCTATTGCTAATTGAGTTAAAATCTCTGCGGATGTAACTTTTGTATAATAAGAAGCTAAAGTTTTTCTTGTTTCTTCCGGCATGGCTTTTCCAATCAATCGCCCATATAAGTCATGTTTTAAGTTTTCAACTTCTAATGGATTTAAGGAGTTTATGATTGTATTTACTTCATTCAAAATTTCTTTTTGTCTTGGTATTCTAGAAATTACATCAATGTCGAAGATAGGTTTGAAATCTATATTTTTAATTTTATCAAAATAAATTTTAAGATCATTAAATGAAGATATTTCTTTTAAAATTGGTATTTCTAAAGTTTTTTTGGAATAAAGAAAGTAGAATAGTATTTGGTTTATTAAGATGTAAGCCATAAGACTTATAATTTGGGCTTGTTGTATCTTTGATAGTTTTTTTTGCCCTCGTTTTGTTTCACCGCTTAAATTAATAAATAATCCTTGATCTCTAGTGAGATAATCTAAAACCTTGGTTAGTGATGTATAGTCATTATAGTGTAAATTTATTAATTTTGATAAAGATTTCACAGATTCTGACAGCAATTTGGATACCATTTCTATTCTTTTTGAAGCGGATAACTTCTTATCTATTCTAGATTTTAATTCGTTGAAAGATTGATCTAAAGATAGTTCATTCAAATCCCACCAACTTTCTGTTAAAAAAAGAGATTTACATGAAACATATTTAATTTTATTTTTAATTTCATCAATAGTATATACGGCCTGTCTAATATCTTCGGGAAATAACACTACGATTTTATTTTTTATATTTGTTTTTTCAGAGTATTCATGGATTTGAACAAGTCCTTTTAATAAATTTTTATAATCGTCACCTATTTTTACTTCGAGAATGTACCTATAGCCTTCATAACTAAAAAGGAGATCTATATACTTTTCTTCGTCAGAAGATCTTATTTCTTGGATAGAATTGAAACCTAAATCTAACAATAATTCGCTTATTGGAGAATATAATGTCCTTTCGATTGGCATAAGAGCATCGTTTTTCATTTATTTTCTACCCCAAGTTAATTAAATATTTTTATTTTCTCTATTTTTATGTTTTTGCAAATCTTTTAGTTGAAGTTTTAATTCTTTATAAGTGTAATCTTCCGTCAAATTTACCATAATTTTGAATATATCCTTAAACTGTTCAATATTATACTCATTACTTGAACTATCAATACTGAAAGATTTGGTACCATTAAATTTGTTTTTTCTATCTCCTTGTTTTTTTATTGTTACCTCGCCCCATCTTTCAGTTGCTACGCGCATAAAATTACACCAATAGTTATACTAAATATATAATCTATTTACTTAATAAACTTTTTGGTATTGAGATTTTTGTGTCTTATCCCAAAATCATTTCCCTTGCGGAAATGTTATTGGGGTATGGCAAAGCTCAACGACAAAAAGATTGCCTGGATAATCAAGATGAAAGAGCGTGGCCTTAGTTCTAGTGAGATTGCCTTCATCCAAAAAGTTACCCTTAGAAGGGTAAATCAAATTTACCTGTACTACAAAAAGACCGGCTCAAGGCCAATTCTAAGGCCACCTGGTCGTCCTGAAGAGCCGCTTGAAGAAAAAGAGATAAAGAGGATAAGAGAGATACATTGTGAGTACAAAGTTGGAGCTTGCCTTATAGAAATAATGCTAAGGCTTGAGGGGATTAAAGTGTCTCATAA
>JAHKLW010000047.1 GCA_020854815.1 Methanofastidiosum sp.
GTAATTTGCCAGATACTACCTAAAATAGGGGAGATTTTTTAATGAAAGGAAAAGGAAATAATTACAGGATAAGACAATAATTAAAAAGAATATTATACTAATTGACTTAATATACAATCATCTTAATATTTAGAGGATTACAATTAAATTTAAAAAAAGAGATTTTATAAGTTTTCTATGAGAAAGATACTATTACTATTTTTCACTTTTATTTTGTTATTGATATTATCCGGAACAGTTTCTTCTTCCAGCGTTCTTTGGAATGCTGATACTGAAAAAACAGTATATTCTGTCGATATAAGCCAAGATGGATCATTTATTACTGTTGGGTCACTTGATAACACCTTCTATCTTTTGTCAAAAGAAGGAACTATATTATGGAAATTTCTAGCAAATGATAGGGCACTTTCTGTAGATATAACTCCTGAAGGATCATATATTGTCGGGGGATCAAGAGATAAGAATATCTATTTCTTTTCAAACAATGGAGAGTTACTCTGGACTTTTCCCACTGAAAACACAGTAGAATCTGTTGCAATCTCATTTGATGGTTCAAGAATAATTGCTGGATCCGACGATGGTTTGGCGTATTTACTATCAAAAAAGGGGGACCTCCTCTGGAAACTTGAAACTAATGCCCCAGTTACAGCAGTCGAGATAACTCCTGATGGAAAGTATGTTGTAGTTGGGTCAAATAACCATAATATATATCTATTATCCCACGACGGGAAAATTCTTTGGAGCATAGATGCAGATGCTGAAGTCAATTCTGTTGATATAAGTTTTGATGGCGAATATATTACTGCTGGAACAAAAAATGGTTGGATATTCATCATCTCGAAAACCGGAGAAACATTATGCAAATCTAAAAGAAATGAGGGCGTAATAAATGTCAAAATCAATCCTAGTGGAGAGTATATAGTTGCAGGCTCTAGAGAAGGAGGAGTCTATCTAATCTCAAATGATGGTCAGCAGTTATGGAAGTTTCTTGACGATAAAGGGATTTATTCAGTTTCTATTAATCCAGATGGAACTTTGATTGCCGCAGGGTCTATGGACAAAATATATGTATTATCTAACAAGGGAAAAGAGGTATGGAGCTATCAAACATTTGATGACCCCAATTATATGTATTCTATTAATTCTCTGGTACTCTCTCTAGACAGCTCAAGTTTAGTTTCATCGTCAAGAGAGAAAGTATTTCTGTTCAATATAGGTGAAAAAAAAGAATTTGATGCGAATAAATATATTTCTGATAAAAATGATAATCCCAAAGAGAATGGATCTAATCAAGAAACAGCAGAGACTAAAGAGAATCCTACAAAAGAAACTAAGGGAATATTTGACATAGTACTTAGATTATTGGGAATTAGAAAATAAATAGTCAAATTATAACTTCTGACATTTTGGGCATAAATATGAGGAAGAACCAAGTATGTTTTCTTTAATAACTCCCTCGCCACGTTTTCTACAAACAAGAGTATTTTTGTCCATCATACGGGAATATTCCCCTGAATTTCCATAAAGGTCAAATTCATCAGTACTTCCACCGAGTTGAATTGCGGATGTTATTATTTTAATTATTGAATCAAATATATTATTTCTCTCTATTTGATTTAAATTAGAAACTTTTCGTTTAGGATGGATTCCAGATTCAAACAAAATATCATTGATATATGCATTCCCAAGTCCGGATATTTGATCTTGGATATTTAGCACTGATTTTATTGGCTTTTTTTCATTATTTGACAGTACTTGTAGAAAATAGTCTAATGAGAAGTCTGATTCATTTGGAGATGGACCAATGTTGCCTGCATACCTATGCTGATTTTTCTCATCTCTTGTTGCAATTGTTAAAAAAGCGTATAAAGAAGATTGAAAGATCAAAGCAGATTCATCTTCAAATTGAAAGCTAATATGATACTTCAGATGTAAGGGTTCCCCTTTTTCAATGTATGAAAACCTCCCAATTATTCTCCAAACATCAATATATTATTATTTTGAAATTCCAAGAATATCCATTTACCTTTTGGGAAAATTTTAGTTATAGGTATGTTTAAGATATCATTCTGTCTTTTATCAAGATTTGACATACCTTGTTTAATTATAGATTTTGAATGTTCTGTCAAAGTAATATCTGTAATTTTCTTACCAATTAATTCATCTTTCATTTGTTTTGATATCTTTAATATTTCGGGTATTTCGAATCCCATGATACTCAATTAACAAAAAGATTATATCAAATATAATCTTAATGGTAAGAAACATAAAATAGTGCGGGAGCTGGGCGTATTTTTTTATTACTAATGCGCATGGATAATGTATATATCACAATTACCTATTTTCGATTTATGGGAATTTACAAAGAAAAGGTTTTGCTTTCAAATGAAGAAGGGCGTTTGATAAAGTCTGACATATCTGAATCTAATGTCAATATAATAAGAGAATTCAAAAGCTATCTAATTGCCAGCAGAATCGGAATATTGAGGACAGTCCGTTACATGATTGATTTAAGGATAATCTGCCAAAAATACAAGGACAAAGATTTCACTACTTGGACTTCCAAAGACATAATTGAAGTTTTGGAGAAAATAGAGATTGAAGATCTATCTGATTCGTCCAAGAATGAGTACAGGAGAACTTTTAATAAATTCTTCAAGTGGCTGAAAGGGGAGGATTGGGCAGACCTCAAAGCATTGAAAGGTGATAAAAAACATTCAAGAAAACCACAGGTCTTAACAAAAGAAGAAGTACTTAAGCTACTTGAGGGAGCCAAACACCCCAGAGATAAGGCAGCTATTGCTCTTTTGTATGACTGTGGCCTTAGGATTGGGGAACTTGCATCAATAACATTTAAGGACTTGACCTTTAATAACTACGGAGGCAAAGCAAAAGTAAGAGGTAAAACAGGAGAGAGACTTGTACCATTTGTAATGGCCGAGCCATACATCAAAAACTGGATTCAAATTCACCCTAATCCAAATGTTAATGAACCATTGTTTGTAGGAACAGGGAACAAAAACTTTGGTAAACCCCTATTTTACGAATCATATCAGAATCTCATCAAAAGGGCAATAAAAAAATCTGGGATTGAAAAGAAGGTAACACCCCACATTCTAAGGCATACCAGGGCAACGCATCTGGCCTCAAAATTAACAGAGTCAGAGATGTGCCATTATCTTGGATGGCAGCTTGGCTCGGATATGCCCCGAGTTTATGTTCATTTATCCGGGAGGGACATAGACAATGCCATCTATAACAAGGTCTATGGCCTTAAAATTGAGGACATCCATAAAGATGACACTATAAAACCAGTAGCATGCCCTCGATGCAAGGAGACCTGCGGTCCAACTTCGGAGTATTGTTATCGTTGTGGAATGCCTCTAAAGGAAGAAAAAATCTTTGAGTTGGAAAAACATAGTAAGGAATTGAGAAAAGAATTCTTTGAACTAGCGGCAGAAAACCCTGATATGTGGAAGGGAGTAAACATTTTTATGGAAATGATGGAAATTATTAATTCAAATCCTGAAATGAAACAAAAGATATTTGAGTTACAGAGAAATGGCGATAAATAATAAATTCACTTGTAACATTAAACGATCCTTTAACACTTCCAACTTCTATTAAAAGAAAGGGCCATTTTTTTTAATAGGATCTGGCCTTAAAAATAACAAATATCAATCATATAAAATAATATTTTCTATTCCATCCTTTCCACCAGATTCATAATCAAGCGAACCGCATTTTGGGCATCTTGCGGGGGCATCAAATTTATACTTCCCGCCACATTCACAACTGCCTGCGTACTTTTCAATTTCTTTGTGGTACTGCTCTTCAGATATTATTTCCCCGGTATAATTTTCTTGCACAAATTTATCATGTTTGGCGGTGGCGATGCAGTATGGCACTTTTAATCTCTTGAGGTATCCATTGTGAAGGTCGCCAAGCTCCATAAATGATATATCTTTTTCAGTTCCACATCGATCGCAGTGCAGCTTGTGGAAAACAAATCCTCCGCCTGAGGATACCCTGTATTCTGTACCGCATTTTTTACATACGGCATCAAATGCCATTCCCATTATTTTTAATAGAGCTTTAGATTATTTATATTTATCTTATGTAATATTTTTAGTCCATTTTGTCCCTGATTTCTTTTAGCCTTTTTAACAGATCAAGTACCAATCCATTATCAATACAATCTTCTAGATATCCGCCCCCCATAGTTAGTCTGTCCCCTGCCAAGATGATCTTGAATATGCTAGCGATGTCGCCTATGTTAGCTTCGGACATAGGAATTATCCTATCAACAAAAGAATATATGTCCTTTCTTCTTTTGTAGGAAGGGAATTCAACAGTGAATTTTTGCTCGTATAATGTCCGCAAGAAATCATAGACCTTTATGGGATATTCATGTTCCAGGCCTTCTTTGTAGAAAATGTTGCTTCTGTTCTGAAAATAAGGCAGGAACTCTAGCACCTTGTCTATGTTCTCCTTTGTTATTGGAACGAGTTTGTCTGGCATTGCGATCCCTCCAACTATAATGATTTGTATTTATAATTGTATTTGGCTAAGATTTAAATTAAAATAATTTTTATATGATTAGGATGGATATTCAATATTTTAACTTATCTGAGAAGTACAGGCCGGAGAAGGTCGAAACCCTATTAGTTGGTGAGGGGCCACCGCCTTCAGGGAAAAGATATTTCTATTTGCCAACAAAGATGAATCCCAAAAGGGATGTTAGAGGTTACAGAAGCCTTCCAGCAACTATCTTCTACCATTACTTCAGATCAATCCCCTCCACAGTTGAAGAGTACGAATCCCTTTTGATTAAGCTGAAGGATAGAAATATTTTCCTGATAGACATATTAGACAAGCCTTTGAAAATAAGGGACAGATCTTCTGTAGATGGGATAAATAAAGAGAACTATGATCTCCTAATTTCTAACATCTATAGATTAAAAGATAAAATAAAAGAAAGAGGCATTTCACTTTCTGAGGATAGAATAATATTCCTTCTAGCAAGGACAACTTACGATAAGGAGCTCAAGAGAGAGTTCCCAAATGCACAATACTTTAGATGGATTGATTTCAGATTGGACCACGAATGAATTAAGTTACCTTTTTATACCAGAAATCAAAAAACTAGATGATTAAATGGAAGATTTTGATAAGGAAAAAGTCTTAGAAGAATTCGTTCTAAATAATCCTGATTTGGACAAACTTGAGAGGATGCTGGACACATTTAATGTATTTGAAACATTGAATATGGTTAATGTTGAAATAAAACATTCCAACTTTCTAGCATGGATGTTTAATCCAAATGAAAATCATTCATTGGGAAGCTATTTCTTGAAACAGTTTCTTAAGACATTCTACTCCATAAATAAGGGTTTAATCAATTCAGAGGTATCACTTTTTGATTTTGAAATATTTGATTATTCTGATGTTGAGATAAGGAGAGAGTGGAACAATATAGATGTTTTGATTCTGATTAGAGAAGAAGGGATAGATAATAAAAACGTAGCCATCATAATCGAAAATAAGATTAAAAGTCCTGAGACAAATGATCAGCTTAAGAGGTATAAAAAAATAGTTAATAACGAGTTCCCCAATTACAGTAAATTTTTCATTTTTTTAACGCCAGAAGATGCCGAGCCGAGTGATGATGAATGGATTCCTTTCAAGTATGAGTACATTGCTGACCTACTCGAGGACATTTTACTACATAGGAAGGATTATCTTTCGAACAACGTCTATAATTTTATCGTTCAGTATAAAATCATATTAAGGAGGTATTTAGTGGGAAACGGAGAAATTGAGGAGATATGCAGAAAGATTTATAATAAGCATCAAAAAGCCCTTGATTTAATCTTTGAATATAAGCCTGATCTTTAACTTGAGGTAAGCGAATACTTAGCCGAGTTGCTGTCCAAATTCAATCTAGAAATCGATTCTACAGGCAAAACTTATAATAGATTCACTACAAAAATCTTAGATAAAAAAATAGAAAAGCTTGGCGAAGGATGGACTAAATCTGGAAGAATATTTTTATATGAAATTGAAAATTATAATAAAAAATTATATTTTAGATTAAGTATAGGCCCAGGAAATCAAGATTACAGAGAGACACTTCACAAATTCTGTATGGAGAATCCTAACTTATTCAATGTAGCCAACAGGAAAATGAACCCAAAGTGGCATGCCGTTATGAGTAAAACTTTGCTCTCAAATAATGAATATATAGGTGGAGATATAGAAATACTAAAACCAAAAATAGAAAATAATTTTGCAAAATTTGTTAGCAATGAAATGAAAGAAATAGATCAATATTTTGAAGAAAAATGGACCGGATAAAAATAATTCTTTTCCAGTTAAATCTAAATAGTAAAAAATCTAATTCATTGTCATGGGGGTTTTATACGGCGCCATATGCAAGGAATGCGGCACAAAATATAAGGCAAGACTGGGTCCAAATATGCTTGGGTTTGTTGTGCATTGCGATAAATGCGGCAAGGAAATAAGTGGGGGAGATAGTTTTTCATTGAATTGGCTTTACGAGAGGTATATAAAATGGCTTCAAATATCAGAACTAATTGCTAAAGGGGCTGATGAAAAAGCTATAGAGTCAATTAATAACGATAGGTATGGGTATATAGGGGGCCCCATAGATAGAAACGAATACATTAGATTAATTGAAGAAGTTCTAGGAAGGTGCAAATGTGGTGGAAATTACACTCATGATGCGCCTCCAAGGTGCCCTAACTGCGGAACAAAAGAATATGAAGAAGACCCTGATGTTAAATGGTGTCTGACCGATTGAACTTATGGCCCTAAAATTAGGGCCAAACTATAACTATTGCGCATAAGGCTTATTATGCGAAGTAATTATACATTCGTGTTTTATTTTAAACAACAGTGAGATTAAAATGATCTTATGGCATGATTAATCATAAACTTATTACCTACTTAATTGAAGGTCTATAAAAACCAATTGAAAAGAGATTTAAATTACATTTATTAATCCTATTTGGAATGAAGCTAGAGTATATTGATAAAATACCAAAAGAAGAAATTATTAATAATACTAAACCGGCAGTTTTAGAAAGAAAATCTTCTAAAAATGAAAACTGGTTTAACGACTGGAGAAATATTGTAGTTTTTGGGGAAAATTTAAATATTTTAAAAACATTTTATGAAAATCCGGATATTCGAGGTAAAGTAAAGTTAGTTTATATAGACCCTCCATTTGCAACCGATAGAAATTTCATTGATTTAGATAATAACCATGCTTATTCTGATAAGTTAAATGGTCATGAATATGTTGAATTTATTAGACAAAGATTAATTTTTCTTTATGAGTTACTATCTGATGAAGGAAGCATCTACATTCATCTAGATCAAAAAAAAGGTCATTATATTAAGATAATTTTAGATGAAATATTTGGAGAAAATAATTTTAGGAATGATATAACTAGGATTAAATGTAATCCAAAAAATTTCAATCGTAAGGCATATGGAAACATAAAAGATGTAATCTATTTCTACTCCAAGACTACTCTAAGTCCAGATTTATTAACTTGGAACGATTATAGAATTCCTTTAACTGAAGAGGAAATAATTAAACAATTTCCCTTAATTGACATCGATGGAAGGAGATATGCTACAAATCCCTTACATGCACCCGATGAAACTAATGGCCAAACTAGCGAGCCTTGGAAAGGTTTGAAACCTCCAAAAGGAAGACATTGGAGGTATGTTCCTTCTAAACTAAGTGAACTAGATGAAAAAGGGCTTATTGTGTGGTCCAGTACAGGCAACCCAAGAAAAAAAATATTTGTAGAGGATAACAAGGGAAAGAAGATTCAAGATGTTTGGGAATTTAAGGACAAAGGAATTCGTTATTCTGATTATCCTACGGAAAAAAATGAAGAATTATTAAAAATGATAATCCAAAATTCCTCTAATAAGGGGGATATAGTATTAGATTGCTTTGCCGGTTCAGGGACAACTTTGATTGCTGCAGAAAAATTAGAGAGAAAATGGATTGGTATAGATAACTCTCCTAAAGCAATTGAAATAATTCAAAGAAGATTATCTGAATTGAAATCCCCAATGCCATATGATATCTATTATTCAGAAATTATTGCCGACTGAGAATAAACTCCTTTAATAGAAGAGAGCTTAGTATAACTTCTTCTTCGTTATATTGAGTTATCCTATCGTGTAATCCACTTATGCTTTGGAGCCATATGTACCCATCAAGAATTGCTATTCTTTTAGCATTGCCCTCTCGATTAGAAATAAAAGAATGTGCGTCGTCAAATCCTCTGTCCTGTTCACCACCAGGAGTTGTTAAAAATTTAGCCTCTCCGATTACGTACTCTTCATTTATTTTTATTACTATATCTATTCCTTTATTTAAATTACAGCCTAAGTTATTATTTGCAAATTTTTTTAGTTCGTTATCACTACCTCTCAAAACAAAGATTCCATTTCGAGCAGCTAAGAATCTATTTTTTTCTAAAGTTTGAAATCCTAAAGTAGATTGCGACCAATTCTTAAAAACTGAACCAAGTTGTCTGTTTGTTTCTTTTGGTCGGCTAGCTTCTTCAATCATTTTATCAAATCCTAGGGAATAAAGTCTATTGGCTATCCTTCCCAAGGTAATTGGATTCTCATCTATGGCACTAGGTTTTTTTCTTAAAAAACCAATATAAGAGTCCTTTACTGGAAATACCGGGGCATGATTTATTAATAAGTTAACTAACTCTCTTGAGCTCCTTTGGCTATACTTATGTCTAATTTGACTTATAACCTGTTCTGGCATAGGCCTTTCGGGATTGTCTAGCATAGTATAAATTTCACTTAGTTTATCTAAATAGCCAGGTGCGTTAGCCAGGTCAATACTTCGTTGTGTCCATATATTCATATAATCAACCTACAATTTTTATAATTCTAAAATATATTTTCTAATAATTACATAATTCTTTTAGATATTTTAATTTTAATTATAATCATATATAAGACTATCGAAAAAAAATAAGAAAATATAATTAGTTGATTATTATCCTCAAAATATCCTCGCCCTTTAATTTGGCCTTAAAAATTAACCCCCATTCTGCAAGTATAATTAACATTCAAAAATATCCTGATTGCAGTAATTATTAGTTTGGTCTTGGCCTTAAAATTACAATAATTTCTTTTTTATTTTTTTATTTGTTTTCTAATTCTCCACCCTTCCCTCTAAAACAATATAGTCAACGGGGTCAGCTTATTGATACTTGCCGGTGTTAAAATGACTGATGAAGATAATATAAAAGAGCCTGATTCTGATTTTCTTATAGAAATACTTTCTGATATTGAGGAGTTTATAGGGGATGATGGAAGATCATACGGCCCTTACAGCGAAGGCCAGATAGTTAACGTCCCAAAATCTTCTGCCAAGGCCTTTGACATACTGCTAAAGAACGGTTTTGTGAGGACATACGATGAGTTACCTGAGCGCGTATGGATCAATCCCCTTTTTGACCAGGCCATAAAGTATTTTTATCTAGGCCTAAATATAATCCCCCTTAGGGAAAAGGACAAGA
>JAHKLW010000048.1 GCA_020854815.1 Methanofastidiosum sp.
AGACTAGATGCCATCTTTGACAGCGTATCATTTTTGTCCTTTGTTTTGGCATTAGAGAGCTTTATGAAGGCTTCTTTTGCTAAAATCGCCTTATCCTTAACACTTTCCATAAACTTCACCTAATTCCTTTGACCTTTCAGTTGCCTTTTTCACCGCTTCAATGATCCCCTTCTCAAATGAGTATTTCTCTAATTCTATTAGGCCCTTTTCAGTTGTGCCTCCTGGTGTCTTAACCATTTTGATTAGTTCATCAAATTCTTTCTCTGTCTTATCTGCCATCAAGACTGCGCCATAAAGCGTATCAATCGCAAGTTTCTTTGATATTTCTTCTGGAAGGCCTGCTTTCACCCCACCTTCAGTTAAAGCCTTTAGAAATGAGAATACATAGGCTGGACCGGAGCCTGATAGGCCTGTTACAGCATCCATCTGGGCCTCTTCTACCTTTAGGACAGAACCAAGATTAGTGAATATTTTTCTAAATGCTTCTTCATTTTCTTTTGTCGCATGCTTTCCTAAAGAATAGCATGATGGCGAAAACCCTATTGAAAGGGATATGTTTGGCATGATGCGGATAACTGGCACGTCATTTACCATGCTCTCAATGAATCTTAGTGGAACGCCTGCTGCAACTGAAACTATCTGTTTTCCTTTAAGATTTATATCTTTTACACTCTCTAGCACAGGCGCAATTAGATTTGGCTTCACCGCAATGATAATGATTTTAGAAGAAGAAAAGACCTCTCTATTATCTAATGATACTTCTATACCGTATTCATTTTTTATTGGATTTAGAATATCTTCTGATACATCGCTTAGTATAATACTCTCACATTTAAAGGCATTTTTTTCTAACAAGCCTTTAATTATGCCACTGCCGATTTTTCCGGCCCCAATAACTCCCACTTCAAACATATTGGATTTTTAGATTTACCATCATTTAAAACTTTACGTTGAAAACTTTATAAACAGAGTTTTAAAATAAATTTTATGATTGAATCTACTTTTTACTTAGAATCTCAGAGTAACTCAAAAGAAGCGCTTGAAATCTCTGTTAAGAAACTTTTGGAGGAGGTCAAGGCCCTAAGCAATGTTAAGGTTACAAGACAGATGTTCCATGAGATTTTAGAGGACGAGGACGAGATGGGTAGGATATTCTATTCATCTGTAGTTGAAGTTGACATAAAGACTAATTTTAGGGAGTATATCAACCTCTGCATGAGGCTTGTGCCGTCTACAATTGAAATTATAAGCGGGGATGTAAAGATCAAGGGCAAGGAGCTTTTGGAAATCTTTGGCGATGTTTCTTCTACAGTGAACAAGCTCTGCAAGAAATACAATCTGACACTTTACAGAGTTGGCGAGACTGAAGGTGTAAAGCAGGAGGAGATTGGTATTGACGAAGAGGACATTGAAGATGCCATTGGGCAAGGCGGGGCACTGTTTAAATTTGTCGTGGAGGCTAGGGCAAAGAATGAGAAGTTTGCCATGGAAAAGACAAAGGAGCTTGTGAATGATACTGGAGCCCTAGTAAACAAGATGATCGCAAAAAAAGTGGGAGAAGGCGAAGCATGGGAGGGAGTTGTCGGGATGGAGGCGCTATTTCCCGATATTGAGACCTTATTTGATGCTGTGATTAAGTTCTCTCCAGTTGCAATGAGCGTCATAGAGCCAGAAGTAGTGCATCTCAATATGGCGGAGCTTCAGAACATCGGGATAGATATAGCAGGAATAATACAGCAGCTCACATTTGACGTTATAACAAAAGGCATGAAAACAGGACAAGGCAGTTTCAGGGCCACACAGGCCTAATTTTTTATCCTTTTCTTAAAACAAAAGATTTATAAATAACTCTCTTCAATAGAGTATTGTACCCTTCTAGAGAAATTAAATTAAAACCTATAAAGGTGAAAATATATGAAATTAAGAACAATTGGAGCAGTCCTTGCAGGGGCTGCAATGATTGGAGCTACTGTAGCAGGCGCAGCCGCTGCAGCAACAGTTCCAGCTAAGTCATGGTGGATTGACCCAGCAACGGGCGCACCAAACGTAACAATAGCTGTTGGTGCACAGGCCAACGCATCCGATGTAGTCTCCGCATCTTTGATTGCAGCAGCAGTCGGAAACATGGCAACTGTCGAGGAGACAGCATCAGTGCCAGTAAAAGCATCAGTAACATGGGACAAGGTTGGAGACTACAATTATACAATTCCAAAAGACTTTGTATCATACACAACAAACAGCTGTGACTCTAGAGATGCAACATGGTATACAGACTTTGACCTTCTTGGATGGGGATACTGGAGGACTCAGGACAATGAGCTAGTTCCTGGCTACAACTCATACGTACAGATAGCAGCACCAAAAGACTTAAGGATAACTCAATCTGGAACAGATTGGACAGTCGCAAAGGGACTTTCAACACTATGGTTCTCAAACTCACCAAAAGAGTGGGATGCAAATAACAGAATATACAAAGTCACAACAACGTCTGGAGCAGGCTCATCTGCATACTTCCTTGAAAACACAAAATATTTTGATGGCACAGCCTTTACAAATACAGACATACCAGAATTCGCTAAAGGAAGCTATGACAACGGAAACGGAGCATTTGACTGGAATTATGGATTCTTCTCCACAAGAGCATGGGTAAACATTCCAAATGAAGGATGTGACTACAACTTTGGTGGAACAGGTACAGAAATGGAAGCACACGAAGAAATCCAGCTTATATTTACAAGCTACGACTGTTCAGCATGCTCAACAAACGGATTACCTCTTTTAAGAGGAGACGAGGGCGTTGAGTCAGGTATAGTATACAGAACAACTGAAATCAGATACCCATTGTTAGAAAACGGTCAGAACATCTGCGGAATAAAGAAATGTTGGGGAATGATAGACTTTGAAACTACAGTAAAAGGAAGGTTCACCCCAATAAAGTTCCTTGGCAAAATGTACCAGCCAATGTTTGCAGGTGCAACATACGACACAGATTACGGTTACCTTGGAGCATACTTCATGTACGGTAAACCATATGCTGAAGCAGAGAAGATCTTGAAAGTCGGAGACGTTTACAACTTCCACGGATGGACTGTAACATTAAATGATGTCAACATCTATGAGAACAAGGCATACATCACCGTAGCAGGTCCAGCACTAACATCACCATTTAGCTTTATAATGGTCATGGACTCTCAATTCAATGATTGTGACGCATGCTGCCCAGATTGTGCAGTATATGGTGGAGGTGGCTCATTCACATCCAATCCAACAAGAAGAACTGAATACGATCCATACGTTAAGTACACCACAGTAACAAAGACAAAGGATGACAGGCCATACAACTACTTCAGATATGTAAACTTCATGCTCGACGGTATTAAGACATTCGTCGGTGCAGACGGTACATACCTAGCAGAATTTAACCTTTATGCAATAGAAGATTACGGATACCTTGAAGACAAGGGATGCTGTGACCCATTCGTCACAACTCCAAACGACTATGGTCTAGCCATAACTGGTGGATGGAGACAGATTGCAAATATCACAATGGATGATGAATATCTTGCATGGGAAGATGTAGATTTAGCCGTAGACACATATACCAAGAGAATCGTTCAGTGGATGCCAGCACCAATGTGTGGAGGATACTGTCCAGACGCAAACTTTGACACACTAGAACTTAGACTTTGCGACACCATAAAGATCCCAGATTGTGAAACATCCTACACAGTAAACGGTCCAGAGAACTACTTTACAGTAGAAGTACTTGATGTAGACTTTGGAAAAGATAATGCAATTCCTGACTACTTTGACCCATACTTTGCATACGTTGGTTACAAGACAAAATCAGCACCAAATGACGAAGACGGTCTAAGAGCAAGAATCTCAATGACCTCAGCAGGCCAGACAATAAAATACACAGCAAACGTCAAGATCGATCCAGTTGAGCTCATAAAGCTTGACATAGAAGTTAACACTGCCACAAACACAAAGAACCTTGTTCTTGTCGGTGGTCCAGTATACAACAGCATCGTAAAGGACTTAGTTGACATGGGAGCATCCACTGTTGACTGGGCAACATCCGCTGGAGAATGGGAATGGATTGCAGACCCAATGGCCAGAGGATACGATGTATTAATCGTTGCTGGTGCCAACAGAGAAGAAACAAGAATGGCAGCAGAAGACTTAGTTGCAATGTTGAACTAAATTAAAATATATTTTAATTTATTTTTTTCTTTTATTTTGAAACTTTATATTTAGAAAAAACCGTTTCTTTTTCTATAAATAGCTTCTTAAAAGCTAATTTTAAGTTTAAAGACTTAATTGGGCTTCTTTATCCTGAATCTACTTTTTCCTATTGATATTTATTCTGAAACTATCGCTAATATATTAATAGGTTATTGTATATTATATATACTATTAATATAAAATTTATTTTATCTTATTGAAACCAAAAACTTTATATACTAGTAAAAAATATAGTATATTGTAGCTAAACGTTATTGTTTAGCAATAGAGGTGAAATAATATGAGAATAAAAATGTTAGGGGCTGCTTTAACGGGAGCCCTAATGTTAGGAGCAACATTAGCAGGAGCAGTTGCAGCACAAACAGTTCCGCCAAAAAGCTTTTTCATAGACCAAATTACAGGAGAGCCTGACGTTGTAATCGCAGTTGGTGCAACAGCCAACGCATCTGACGTAGTCTCCGCATCTTTGATTGCAGCAGCAGTCGGAAACATGGCAACAGTTGAAGAGACAAAGACTGTTACAAGGACCGCAAGCGCTACTTTTGACTATATGATGGACTATAACTACGCATATGACAGGATCAGCAAAAACATTGAGTATTACACTTCAACATGTGCAAATGAAGCAGCTTGGGCAAAGTGGTACACAGACTATGAACTGTACTCCAATCAGTTCTGGGAAACAGCAAGCGACACATTTCCAGTAAATGGAAAGTATGATATCTCCGTTGCAATAGCAATGCCAAGAGAGGTAAGAAATCTTGATGGGGCAGTTGTTGCAAGAGAATTAAACACTCTATGGTTTTCAAACTCTCCAAAAGACTGGGATTCAAACAACAGGATATATAGTATTACTACAACATCGGGATCCGGACAATCAAAGTATTGGCTTGTAAATACAAAGACCACAGGCACTGGAGCAGTTACAGACAACATTGTCAGAGAGACTTTACCTTCTTTTGCAGGAGGTAGTTATGACAATGGAAACGGCTCGTGGGACTTTAATACATACAATGCCTTCTTTACAACAAAAGCATGGGTAGCTATTGGCGATGACTCCTCTTTCGGTGCAAATTGTGACTACTACTTTGGTGGCACAGGTACAGAAATGGAGGCGCACGAAGAAATTCAGGTAATACTAGCAGATATAGAAACTACACCTGACGGGCTTGTTGACTTAAGAGGGGACAGAGGTTCTGCGTCCGGTATAATATACAGGACAGCTGAAATAAGATATCCTCTACTTGAAAATGGTCAGAACATCTGTGGTATAACTAAATGCGACGGAATGATCGACTTTGAAACAGCTGTAAAAGGCCGTCTAAATGAGATTAAATTCCTTGGAAAGATGTACAAGCCAATGTTTGCAGGTGCAACCTATGTATCTTCTGAGGACCTTTACCTTGGAGCATACTTTGTATACGGTAAACCATACGCCGAAAAAGAAAAGATAATGAAGGTAGGCGATGCTTACTCTTTCCATGGATGGACTATAAATCTATCAGACGTAAACATATATGAAAACAAGGCTTTCATCACAGTTTCTGGACCAGATTTGGCTTCACCATTTAGCTTCATAATGGTAATGGATGCATTAGATGAATGTAGAACTTTATGTTGTCCAGGCTGTGCAGCATACGGCGGGTCGGGATCATTCACATCTAACCCAACAAAGAGATACGAGTATGATCCATATATAAAAACAGTGACAAAAACTAAGGAAGTTGACGGAAGATCCTACGATCTGTTTAAATACACATCCTTCATGCTCGATGGAATAAAAACATTCGTCGGAGCAGACGGTACATACCTAGCAGAATTTAACCTTTATGCAGTTGAAGATTTCGGCTGGTTTGAAGACAAGGGATGCTGTGACCCATTCGTCACAACTCCAAACGACTATGGTCTAGCCATAACTGGCGGATGGAGAAAAG
>JAHKLW010000049.1 GCA_020854815.1 Methanofastidiosum sp.
ATGTTAAAGTTTATCCTTTATAGCGCTGTCAAAAATTCTTGCTAAGAAGGCAAGAATTATGAGAAAAATTTGAAGTGTAGGAAAAAATATGGCGAAAAAAATACCCCCATTTCCACTGAACCACAATTATTCAACCATGCAGATATTTAATTGGATTCTTTATGCCAAAAATAATTATTTTTTATAAATAGTAGATATAAAGTAAAATAATAGCAGTAGTTTAAATTATGCTAAACCTTCTTCAATCAAAGATTTCTTAACTCTTTCAATTGCTTTGATAACGTCTTCTTCAGATTTTGCGCCTGTGCAAACAACTTTACCACTGCCAAAAAGTAGAAGTACTACCTTTGGTTCTTTCAATCTGTATATCAATCCTGGAAACTGCTCGGGTTCATATTCACAATTTGGAAGGGTCAATATAATATCATCTAAGTTTAGTTTCATTTCAAGATCGCCAGATGCTACGATATTTTGTACAACAATATCTGGCTCTTTTTCCATTGGAGTGCCGTAATCTCTCAAGATTTCTATTATTTTGAATATAGCTCTCCTAGATTCTTCGGGGGATTTGGCCCCTGTACACACAAGC
The DNA here is from genome assembly GCA_020854815.1 of Methanofastidiosum sp. Classification (NCBI taxonomy): domain Archaea; kingdom Methanobacteriati; phylum Methanobacteriota; class Candidatus Methanofastidiosia; order Candidatus Methanofastidiosales; family Candidatus Methanofastidiosaceae; genus Candidatus Methanofastidiosum; species Methanofastidiosum sp. The sequence goes on from JAHKLW010000049.1 coordinate 590, forward strand.
TTTCCACTGCCAAAGACTAAAGTTGCAGTTTTTGGTTCGTCCAGCCTGATTACCATTCCGGGAAACTGTTCTGGCTCATATTCGATATTATCTAGAGAACTTGCGGCTTTAACTAGGTCAATTCTATTAAATAAGTTAGCAGAAGTAACAACATTTTGGACGGTCATTTTATACTTACTTAATTTAGATTCGGACAAAGAATACCTCCAAGATTATAATATATTTTATAAGGAGTAATTTATAAATGTATTTATAAAAGTTGTGTAATATGGCCTTTCCTCCAAAAATGGAGACATAAAATGAAAAAATAATAATTCAAATATTAAATTTGAGATAATTTTTGACTTTTTTTTCAACTAGAAATACAACTATAGATTTTGCAAAGTCCCCAGGAATAAATGGAATTCCACCTATAAGAATGGCCTTTTCTAATGAAAGCCCCGTAACAAATGAGAGCCAAAGAATTCCTATTAAATATATTGGAACTAAAGATAAAACAAGTCCCGAGAAACGTAAATTGTTATCTTTGAATTTTTCATATAATAATCCGGCCACAAAAGCACCTGGAATGAATCCAAATAGGAAACCTCCAGTTGGCCCCAATAAAATTCCAATTCCTCCAGTAAAATTGTGGAAAACTGGAGCTCCTATAGAGCCTAGCCCAAGATATACTATCTGACTTAATGCGCCTAATTTTTTTCCTAAGAGTGCACCAGAGAGCAAAACAAAAAACACTTGGAGAGTCAAGGGTACTGGGTAAAACGGAATTGAAATAAATCCGCCAACTGCAGTGAGTGCTGCAAACAGTGCGACAAGAGAAAGTTCTTTTGATTTTATCATTAAAACACCTATTGTAAACTTAGGTATTTAAAAAGTTTACAATCTATTTAAAAAGTTTTCTCTTGGGATTCATAGATCTCATACGCCCTTGATATTGTATCGGAATCATAAGCGTCTTTGTCATCTCTTATCCTTAATAATCTGGGAAATCTAAGGGCAAATCCACTTTCGTATTTAGGAGAATGTTGCATTTCATCGTAGAGTACTTCAACAACTATTTTTGGAATTAAAGTTACTGTTTTACCTTTTTCTTCCAAGATTAATGGTGTCAGTTGCTCTGTAATCTCTGTAAAAAGTTCATCAGAGAGACCTGTTGCCACTTTACCTATTGTTAAAAAGTTACCTTCGTCATCTCGTATACCAAGAAGCAGAGATGAAAGCCATTTTTTTCTTCGCCCTTCTCCCCATTCAGCACCTATTATGACTAAATCCAATGTTTCCAATGTACGTTTAATTTTTAACCATTTTTTCCCTCTAGCACCAGGTTGGTATTGAGATAAGTAATCCTTTATCATGATGCCTTCGTGACCATCGTTAATAGATTTATTGTAAAAATCCTTTATTTCTAAAGGATCTTTTGATACTTTATTATCGGCAATTTTTACAATTTCAGATTCCTTTATTGATGAAACTAAAATGTTTCTTCTCTCTTTTAGTGTTAAATCTATTAGAGATTTATTTTCAATGAAAAGACAGTCGAAAAGAAAAAGCTTCAAAGGTATTTTTTCAGATAACTCTGCAATTTGATATTTTCTCCTTAATCTTCTTAAAACATATTGAAAGGGGGCAATCTTTCCATCCTTGTATGCAACTACTTCCCCCTCACATATTATATTCTCAGGCAGTAAAGTCATTTTTAGTTCAGATAATACTTCTGGTAGTGCATCAGTAATATTTTCTAAACGCCTAGAGAATATTTTAATTGTATCTCCAGATTTGTGCACCTGTATTCTTGCTCCATCGTACTTAACTTCCATTTCTGGTTCCTCTATATCTTTTAGAGCTGAATCAATAGAGCCCCCTATTTGGGCAAGCATAGGTTTTAAGGGTCGGCCCACAGTCACGTTCAGTTTAGAGAGTTCTTCTATTCCTTTTTTAGAATAAAGCGCTATTAACCCTAAATCGTTTGTCAATAAATACGCTTTTTCAACATCTTTTTTTGGAATTCCTGAAAATTTTGAAATTGCATCGATGATTATCCCTTCGGCGGCCCCAGTCCTCATTTGTTCAAGAATTGTCTTAGCCAAATATCTTGCCTCAATTGGCGATGCTGCTGAAAAGAGTTCAGATAGATATTTGATTTTTTTTTCCTGTGATCCCTTCCCCCCGTAGGCAGATACTTTTTCAAAAAGATCCATAAGATAAGTTATTTCAATTTTAATATCAAAGAATGTTTGTTGTTTTTTTTGTGATATGGCTTTTTCAATTCCTTCGCCAAAATCTCCAGAAGAATATATGAATTTTTCGACTATTTCTTCATTTATTCCCGTTATCTTAGAAATAACTTTCATTAAAAGTTTTGGGCCTATTCCCAGCTCTTTTTCAGTCCATTTGGGAAAAACATAGCCGGCCAATAGTCCAGTTACAAAAGGTAGAATTTCTTCAGGAACTACTAAAAAGAAATCCGATAAAATATCCCTCTTCTCAAGTTTAGAGGAAGTTGAAGTTAATTCTTCATAGACATCGACAAGCTCTTTGTAGAGCATTTAATACCCTCTGTAATTAAGATATGAAACAGTTCCCAATATGGTAATATATGTTGCAAATATCATTTCTATTATTGGAATTCCATATATAATAAATTTTCCTAATAAGTCGGGTGAAAAGAATAAGTATAGAAGATATGAAATAGCTAGAGGAATAGCAGCTAACACAAAAAATGAATAGACAAACAAAATTAAGGAAGGCATTGTATAATGCAAAGATAATAACAAGCTATTCTTTATTGCTTTAAAGGGCGACAAGTTATCTATTATTATTGAAGGAGATGTAAAGTAGAGAAAAGGCGCCAAAAAGAAGCCCATAAATACCAAGATAGGATGTATGGCATAAAATAAAATGCCTGTTAAAAAAATGATAAACGCCATTATATTGGCAAGAAGGACTTTGAATATTTTATAATATGCCTCTTTTATTGAACTTGAATAGTCTTTTTTACCGCTAGTTACAAAGTCTCTCAACAAGATTGAAGAAAGATTAAATGCAAATACCATGAGAATTAAATAAATCAATAATGCAATTAAGATAAATACAGACCACCTATAAACAAATCCGAGAGCATCACCACCTTTTTGGAATAATAGAAGGCTTTCTCCGAGATATTCAAAAAGATATGAAGTTGTAAGGATATAAAATAGTGTCGGGATGACAAAAGGTAAGAATAACTGGATATTGAGACTCTGGCTTGAAACAGAAAAAACCTCTTTTAAGGATAGTTTGGGCATAATCAGAACACAAACTATTGATTAAAAAACGTTTTGGTCACTTAAGTAGAAGGAAAAATAGCAGTAATACTATCAAAAGCAAGAAACCTAATAAAATTCCCCCATACAGAAGGATATTATTCACAGAACTTAACCCTTTAGATGATTCAAGAAGTTGATTACATTTAGATATATAATCTTCACATGAAGCTACTTTTTTCACATTATTAAGATTATTGAACTCAGCGCTTGCTTTTTGGAAGTATGATTTTGCATTCTGGAAGTCATTTGAGGAAAAGTAGTTCTTTCCAATGTTGAAATAATCCATGGCCTTCTTATAATTATCAATTTTTAGCATATTGCTCTGAATTAAATTTATTTTTTGATTATCTCCTAATCTCTGGTAAATATCAAGAGCAGTGTTATAACTAGAACGGGCCTTGTCTAAATTTTCTTCAGACATATATTTATTGGCCTCATTAAGATAATTCTGAGCTTCTATGTATCTAGTTGCCTTTTCGATCATCTCGCCAGATTTTAATGCTGCATCAAAGTCTTGTTTATTTAAAGACGCTTTTTTTGAATCCTCAAAATATAGTATGGACTTCTGATATTCTCCCATATCAAAGAAATATAATCCCATCTCATAAGAAGAACCTGTATTCAGAAATAGTTCACATTTTTGAATGTAATCATCAGCTTCTAGAACTTTGTTTGTATTTTTATCTTTTCTATATTCTTCTCTTGCTATTTTAAAGTATACTAGCGCATCTCTATAATTTTCACTATTAAATGATCCTAAAGCCTGACTGAAATACATATCAGCCTTATTTATGCCCACCATGTTTTCATACGCTGAAATAACATTGGCATAATCGGCTATTACTATATCCAGAGTTCCATTGTGATCCATGTCCTTAATCACTACATATTCAGTCATATAATTATCATTAGAGTTCCATAGAAGATGTCCAAGACCATCCAATAAGAATATTTCACCATAGGCCTTGTTAAATCTATATGTGGCTGAAGACCCTGCGACAATTTCCCCATAACCATCTTCGTTAAGGTCAGATGAATGTACATTAGTTATTGCCTTCCCAAGATTACTTTCCCATATTTTTGCCCCAGTCTTATCAAGCACATATACTTTCTCTCCAGCCGCAATTACTTCAAGATTTCCGTCTCCAAGAATATTTGCAACTTTTATATCTGAGCCTTGTTTAATTGGATAAAGCCACAAAAGATGGAGGGTATTAGAGGATTCTTTTACATGAAAACAATATACATATTTTTCAGATAGTGCAATAATCTCTATTTTTTCATCGCCAACTTGGTAATCACTTCCATTGTCAAGATTTACAGCTACGACTTTCTTTATGTCCATTCCTGCACCAGTACTATAAGTATGAATCATCTCCCAAGTGCCTGCTGAAGAGTTATAATCATAAACAGAAATATTTCCTTCACCAGTAATATTTGACCCTCCAATGATGATCTCTCTTTCTATATCTGAATCAAGATTTGCAGAAGTGATACTATTAATTGGTTTTAGTGTTTTTGCAATGGTAGAGAAATCGTATGTATATCCATCATAATTTATCATGCTAGCATTAACTCCTGCTATAAGGGCCACTTCTTTACCATCGCCAAATACATCTGCCCATTTGATTTCACTTACTGGAACAGACTTGAAATATTCTTTAGCCATACCTTGTTCAGTAAGAATATAAAAATGTGATTCTGTCAATAACAAAATATCTTTTTGCCCATTTCCGTTAAAATCTACCCCATACGCATCTTTTGGGTAGAATTTTGTATTATTTGGATCTGGAGGACTTGGAAGTGAATCTCTTATTGAAGCCATAGTGCTGTCAACATTTCCTATTTCTTTATTCCATATAATCTGGCCATTATAATTGAAAAGATAAATGTACCCATTCTCATATGGCTCACCTCTTTTGAATCCAGTTGTAACAAGAAGTTTACCAACTGAGTCTTGAGAATGATCGATTAGTCTCATAGACATTATCATATCGCCCTTAGGTTTATTTGAGAATTTCAAGGACATTTCGGAAGCAGAAATAACAGATAAGAGTACCAATAATATAAAAAATATAGGAACGACTTTTGATTTTTGAATATTTAAAAATTTTATTTTAGCCATATTCATATCCTAATGCCCTCAAATTTTCATCTACTGATAAGTCTTAATAACACTATTATTAATTATTATTGCTATACTAATATATAAAGTTTTCGCTAAAAATATTAGACAATGTGAAAATTAGAAATTAGATATTGTTAAGCAATACTAAAAATAAAAAACTATTTTTTTAATGAGATGAAAATAACCTAAAATGGAACTTTTAGATTGTACTTCTTTCTGTTTTCTAGTTTCTTTTTGCTTCTGTTCTTTTTAATCTTTGAAAGTTTTTTTACTATCTCTATATCAACTGGTATCTTGCCTTCTTTCCCAATTTCGAGATATCCTTCTTTGGCCGCAGCTTCAAATGCTTTTTGACCTGTTTTAGTTCGCACTATTACAGTATTCCACCCCTCTGGAGCGCCAATTGATCCAATAGATATGTCGGAGAGTTCTGCAGTAAAGTCTGTACAGATTGAACAGCTTTCTTGTTCATATTCTCTGACTACATCAATAGGTATCTTTTGGATATCTCCTGAAACTGAGTAAATAACATAATTACCTGCACCAATGTCAACTTTATATGTATCTTCAGCCCTTATTTCGCCCAGCTCTTCCATCATCTTTATCATTGCATTGTATCTGAAGTTGTGGGTACAAAATAATCCTAATCTAAGTGAAATTTTTTCAGCTACGCTTCTAAGAGATAACGGGTATATCTCAAGTTTTCTTACTGCTTGATGGACACATGGAAGCCCAACTATAGCTATATTTTTGAGATAGTTTGAAGTTGCGGCATCTTTTAGTATGTTCAATGTTGGGGAAAGATTGTACGTTGTTCCTGTTGTTTCAATGAGCTCATCATAATTTGTTACAAGTGCAGACCTTGCAAGCCAATATTTTTCTTTGTCTTTCCCCCCAGTTAAAATACCGTCAATGATTCTAGAGTCAAGACAATAATGCATCAGTGCTGTTGTAGTTCCACCACTTTGAGCAGTTTTTAATATTTCTGGATTGGTGGCCCTTACTGTATAAACTGACATATATCTCCCAAGATATTCATCGATGGATGTACTTTCATCTTTAAAGACAGTTTCATTTATGTAATCAAGCGGCATGTAGCTTCTTGGACATTGAAATCTGCATTCTCCGCATTTCACGCATATCTCGTCCCTTAATACTGGTTTTCCTTCTATGTCGGATAATGCCAATGTAGGGCATACTGCCGTGCAAAGACCACATGAAATACAAAGAGCTCTTTGGGTTATGTACCTAATATTAATCTCTGAATTCTCTTCAATGTTAGTAAAAACTTGGAGATATTTCTCATCGTTTCGCAAAAACGCATCGTAAAATTTTTCTATAATTTCGGCGCTAGGAGGACATCCAGGTATGGCGTAATCCACTTTTACCAATTCACTAATTGGTAAAAATGCATCTGTTTCTGGCGTAGGCATTTGATTTCCGGCTGAGTGCATTAGTATTCCTGTCGTTACAGCACATGCGCCTAGTGCCGCAACTTTTTTTGATCTTTGCCTTATTTCTGTTACAAGTTTCATATTGCCTTTTTCAATGATTCCTACTGCGCCTTCAAATACGGCCAAATCTAATTCGTCAGGTATTTCTCGAGCGTCCATTACTAATGGGTAGTATTTTACATCATAATCATTGAGAAATTCAGTTATCTTTCCAGTATCTAGATGAGACAACAGACAGCCAGAACATGATGCTAATTGGAATACACCGATCTTTGGCTTCACTGTGACCCCCCCATAAAACTTATAATAATATTTTGAACTTTGCCAATAGCATTTCGAACTTCTTCATTCATCTCGATACCCATGCTGTTTGGATCTACTTTGCCCTGAACTAATACTAATTTAACATTAGATGAAAATCTATTTATTTCATGCGAAACATTCATACTATGTGAAGATTTTATGAAATCTTGAGAAGCTATTTCTTTCCCATCTAAAATTAATATGTCTCCTAGTTTTCCGTTAAAATTCCCAGAGTCTATTATATAAAGATTTTTTATTTTATGTTTTGAAGAGTTGATTAGATTTAGAAAAGGCGATATTCCAGAACCACAATCTATTACTACAAGATTGGTAAATCTATTCTCAATTTTCTCATCTTTGAGTTTTCTTATAAATTCTGGACCAAATCCGTCGTCGCCAAAAAGAGGATTACCGCAACCCAATATTAGAGTCTCCTTGCCTAAGTATTCCATTATAAATACCTCCTTTCAATGATCTTTCCATCAATATCTTTAACAATTATGCAGTGAGTTGCACAATCAAGACATGGATCATATGATCTCATGATGACTTCGGCATATTCCTGAGGCGAACCCTCTATAGCTTTACCTATAGTTGGAATATTCCAAGTTGTGGGAGATATTATTTTGTAGTCCCTCATTATTCCGTTATGGTCAGTTTTTGCTGTATGTATTAAAGTTCCTCTTGGAGCTTCATATACCCCTACACCCTCACCTTCTTTAACGATAATGTGATCCGGTTTTGTCTTACCATTGACATCTAATTGATCCAATAGTTCTTCGGCTCTATATGCCATAACTAACATTTCTCTTGCTCTTGCAACATTGATATAAAGTGCAGAATCGCCAGAAAATCTTTTGAATTTGATAAATCTTGCTCTTGGCCCTGTTTCAACTGTTTCACCATAATAGAGAGGAATCATTGTATTGGTCATTCTGCCTTCTTCCTCTTTTCCGTAAAATCTAGAAGGTATTACTTCTCTTATTGCCTCAATGTTGATCTCTTTTCGATCGCCATATGTCATGTGTGTGGCCAGAATACTGGAATTATATATCCCAATGTTATTTGGTAAATTTTCAAGTTTCTTTTCTATTGATTCAATAAATAAGTCTTTTTGTAGGTGTGCATTTTTCTCATATTTTCTGACAAGTCTATACAAACTTGCTGCTGCCCTTTGGCTTATATTTGTATTAAATCCACCTACACAGTAATTGGAAGGATGAATTGCCTCTCCCCCCACAATATCCTTCATTTTTTGCCCAATTCTTCTCAGTTCTTGAATTCTCTCTATTGAATCTTTCTTAATTTTTTCATCGTCTACTAAGTCATTAAGAATTAGAAATTGATGAAGTGCATGATCTTGCATCTTACTTGCAAGACCTAAAATTTCTCTTAATATTAATGCGTCTTGGGGTATTTCAAGTCCAAATGCGTCTTCTAGTGCTTGGCATGATGCTTCAGCATGAGATACTGGACATAATCCACATATCCTCATTGAAGCTCTTGGAGTAAACTCATAAGTTCTACCCAAAGTCAATGATTCAAAACTTCTTACCATTGTCGTTGAGATAAAATATGCTCTTTCAACTATTCCCTCTTCATCCACATGCAGGACAAGTTTTGCATGCCCCTCGTGCCTAGTTGTTGGGTCAAGGTTCACAATCCTCTCCCCCGTGTTCTCCATATTATTCCTCCATAATAATTATTCTTTGTATTTATATACATTTAAATATTGCGGTAATAAAAAATAAAAATTTTGATTATTACACAATGAGAGCAAAAATATTCGGATATTACTTGTTTTCTAGTCTAGATTCCAAAAATTTTTTTAATTTTAGATAGTCGTTTTCTATGCGTATTGGGCATCCACGTCTGCCGTCTACATCTTTCATTGATTCTGGTAGTTTTGGTTCAAAGCCTAGAAGTGTTTTTATTTCTTCAGGGAACTTTGCAGGATGTGCTGTTTCTAAAGAGATACATAATGGATAGTCTCCATTGGCTCTCAAATACAATTCAAGTCCGGCCCAACCAACAGCGCCGTGTGGCTCTAAAACTACATTATATTTTTCATAGACGCTCTTTATTGTATCTCTTGTTTTTTGGTCAGATATACTTACTGAAAATATGTTTGTTTTCATTTTTTTAATATCAGGATATTTGTGAACTTTACCTGATTTATCAACAGTTCCCCCATACAATTCAAAAAACCGAGCCAGATTTGAAGGATGTCCTACATTCATTGCACTTGATATACAAGCTTTTGATGAAGATAATTTCTGATAATTTCCATTATTTAGATAAATAGGAAATTCATCATTTTCATTTACTGCCATTATAAGTTTATGAAGAGGCAATCCCATCCTTCTTCCAAATTCACATCCAAGAGAATTGCCAAAGTTACCTGAAGGAACGGAAATTAGGACTTTTTCGCCTTCTTCTGATTTTTCAAGATATGAATAAAAATAATATACCATTTGTGGCAATATTCTTCCTATGTTAATCGAATTTGCAGATGTTAGATTCAAATTTACTAAATCCTTGTCCTGAAATGCCATTTTTACGAGATTTTGACAATCGTCAAATTTTCCATCAACAGCTAGTGTTGTTACGTTGTTTCCTATTGTATCAAGTTGTTTTTTTTGTCTGCCAGATACTTCACCCTCAGGATATAAAATAAATACATTAATACCTTTTACTCCCTTGAAAGCTTCACCGACTGCACTGCCGGTGTCCCCAGAAGTTGCAACAAGGATATTCAATATTTTTTTATCATCTTTTAAGGCCCCCATAAGCCGCGCCATCATTCTTGCTGCAAAATCTTTAAATGAAGCGGTTGGTCCTTGATCTAGCCTTAGAACATAATTCCTATCGTGGACTTTTTCAATAGGCACTCTAAAATTGTATGCTTCTTTACATAATTTAAGAAGATGATCAGAGTCTATATCAGCATAAAGAAATTTCTCTAAAATTGCATGTGCTACTTCAAAGTATCTCTTTCCCCTTAGATCTTCGAGATCTCCTTTTGAAATATTTGGTATTCTCTCAGGCATGAACAATCCTGCATCAGGAGCTTGCCCCATAATAAGTGCATCTTTAAAACTCACAAGGCCTTTAAAGGGTACAAATCCGGCCTCATTGATATTCCTATTAGTGCTATAATACTTAATTCCACCCATAAATCATACTTTTTCAATAGAATTTATAAACTTTATTCAGACGGTGGAAAAGAGATTTAAAAATAACAGAAAAAGTTGAATGTTTAAAGATAATAAAAATAAATAAAAAATCTTTATGGTTCAAGTCTTCTTCTATCGTGAGGGAATAAAACTCCTTCTCGTATATTCTCAAGATTTAACATCTGCATTATTAGTCTATCTATACCAAGACCAAATCCGCCATGAGGTGGCATCCCAAATCTAAAAGGTTTGAGATATGCTTCAAAAGAAGTTACGGGAAGCCCTTTTTCTTTTATTCTCGTTTTAAGAACATCTACATTATGGATCCTTTGGCCACCTGAACTTATTTCAACGCCTTTGTAGTCAAGATCGAATGCTCTTGCTATTTCATCGTCAAAATTAGTATAAAATGGTTTAGTTGAAAGTGGATATTTTGTCAAGAAGTAAAGGTCATCCCCATATTTTTCCTTTACAATGTTTCCCAATGCTTTTTCTGATTCTGTACCTAAATCTTCGCCGTGGTGAACATTAAACCCACTTTCTTGGAGAAGAGAAATTGCTTCATCATATTTGACCCTCCTAAAAGGCGTAGAAGGAATATTTACTTCAATCCCTAATAAAGAAAGTTCGTCCTTATTATTATCATTGACACATTTTAATATGTGAGAAACTAAATTCTCAAGTATATACATCACGTCTTCTTCATTTTCTATAAACGACATCTCAATGTCTACCGCGTCTGACTCAGATAGATGTCTTCTTGTATTGGACTCTTCGGCTCTGAAATAGTGGGCCATCTCAAAGACCCTGTCCATGCCGGTAGCCATCATGGTCTGCTTGTATAACTGAGGTGACTGTGCTAGAAAAGCTTCTCTTTCAAAATATGAAATTGGAAAAAGTTCAGTTCCTCCTTCTGTTCCTGACGCACTTATCTTAGGGGTCTGAATTTCTATAAAGGACTGACTCAAAAGATATTCTCTTGCAGCCCTTAATAATTCACTTCTTATCTTAAAAATGGCAGTTACTCTTGGTTTTCTTATATCCATGAATCGGTTATCAAGTCTTGTATCTATATCCGCATCAACTTTCTCTGAAGGATCAAGTGGAAGGCTTGGCTCTGCCATATTGATTACTTCAATCTCACTAGGTATTACCTCAAGACCTCCTGGAGCTTGGGGTGACGATTTTACAGTTCCCTTGACTGCAATTACCCATTCCCTCCCTAAAGAATCCATTGATTTAAAAATCTCTTCAGAAACTTTCTTTTTAGGAGCTGTAATCTGAGAAATTCCTCCTCTGTCCCGTAACAAAATAAATTTAATTCCACCAAGATCCCTTCTCTCGTGGACCCAGCCAGCGAGGACTACCTCCTCACCATCTTTTAAATTATCTGAATAACATGTTCTTTTGAGCATTTAGGCCACCGTGCATAATTTATCTTTTAGTAATTTTATTGTTTTAGAAGGTTCAGCCCTGCCTTCTGTTTCATTAACAACTTTACCAAATAAAAAGTGTAATGCATTTTCATTTCCAGATTTGAAGTCTAAAACAGCTTTTGGATTGTCCCCTAAAACTTTTTCTATTATTTTATTTAGGGTATCTTCAGAACTTATCTGATAAAAATTCTTTTTATCCATAAGGATGGGTATTTCTTCGCCGGTATCAACAGCATCTTCTATGATCCACTTAGCATTTTTTACAGAAAGTTCCCCTCTTTCAATATAACCTATCATGTCTGATATGTGTTTAGCGGTAATCTTTGATGTAGATACGGATAAGTTTTTCTCATTTAATCTTCTTTTAACCTCAGTTGCACACCACTTACCAGCTTCAAGTGAATTTGAATTCTTTGCTGATTCTTCAAATAAATCGGATAAATAAAGGTCAGATATTAAAGAATCAACGAGCTCCTCTCCTAGCAGATACTCTTCCATAAATCTCTTCTTTTTATTATGGGGCGATTCTGGCAGGATTGATTCAATTTCGTTAATTATTTCTGGGCTAACATAAATTGGAACAAGATCTGGATCAGGTATATATCTATAATCGGCAACTGTTTCCTTCTTTCTCAAGGTTTTAGTTATCATGCTTGCTTCGTCAAAGTGTCTTGTTTCCATTGAAATTGTTCCACCTCTCTGAACAACTGCCTTCTGTCTTACAATTTCATATTTCAAGGCCTTGTATACTCCTCTTACAGAGTTAACATTTTTTATTTCAATTCTGTTTCCACCCATGATAGAAATATTAACATCCGCCCTGATGGAGCCTGATTCCCCTCTTATGACTCCTAAGTATTCAAGAGAAAGTAGAAGGTCTCTCAAAAACTCTCTGGCATACTCGGGGGATTTTATATCGGGGGCAGTAACTATCTCTGCTAATGGGACCCCGCATCTGTTAAGGTCAACTTTACCTTCTCTGAGTTCATATCTTCCAGGGTCTTCTTCTATATGAATTTCCCATATTTCAACGCCCATGAAGTTACCGTTTCCTAAGATAGGCTGAGATGTTCTCTGATAATTTGATGGTAAATCTGGATAAAAATAATGTTTTCTTTGGACATAAAATGGTTTCTCATAAGCTTTGCATCCTAAGAATAATCCGATTTTTAAAAGATTTTCAAGGGCCTTTTCATTTAACCCCATTGGTTTTGATCCAGGTTGTGATGTACATATGGGGCAAATATTATTGTTTGGAGGAAAATTAATATAATCTGTTGAACATTCACAAAAAATTTTTTGATCTGTTTTTAATTGGACGTGTATTTCAAGTCCAATCTTAAGATTTATATCTTTGTATTTTTCTTCGTGAAGCTGCAATTACATTCCCCCACAAGCAATTTCTACTGCCCTCATCCCTTTCAATAATTTAGATTCGCATAGACTATCGGCATGAAGTTGTAATCCAACAGGGAGATCTTTTACCAAGCCTACAGGTTGACTTGAAGCGCAAATACCTGCAAGATTGGCACTAACTGTGAGTATATCTGATGAATACATGGCAAGAGGATCTGATATTCTATCTCCAATTTTCCAAGGGAGTGTGGGCATAGTTGGCCCAATCAGAAGGTCATATGAATTAAAAATTTGTTTAAAATCTTCTTTAATAGCATTTCTTGCCTTGAGAGCTTTTGTGTACCATCTACCCTTAAACTCTTCCATAGTGATGAATGTCCCAAGTAGAACCCTTCTCTTGACTTCAGTTCCCATCGACGTTTCCCTTGTATTTGAAACTGCTTCTACGATATCTTGTCCTCCGGCATAGTATCCATATTTAAATCCATCAAATTTTGACATTGCTGATGAAAACTCGCTGAAAACAACTAAATAATAAATTGGTATAGAATATTTTATGTTTGGGAGTGAAACTTCTTCTATTATTGCACCTTGTGATTCAAGTTGCCCAATCTTGTCAAATATTATATTTTTTATTTTTTCATCAATACCTTCAAAGAACTCTTTAGCATAGGCAATTTTCATATTTTTTATATCATCATCTTTGAAGTTTTCAACTGATTTGAGGTATGATTTTTTATTATCAACTGTTACAGTATCTCGAAGGTCTTTTCCTGCTATGACATCCAGTAAAAGAGCTATCCCGTAAGTATCTTTTGCAAAAGGTCCCGGACCCTCCAAACTCATGGCCATATCGGAAAGTCCATACCTAGATACCAATCCATAGCTGGGTTTAAATCCATAAACACCACAAAAACTTGCAGGGCATCTTATTGAACCTCCTGTATCACTACCAATAGAAAGATCACAAAAATCTGCAGCTACCGAAGCTGCGCTTCCCGAAGAACTCCCTCCGGGCACATAATCAGTGTTTTTAGGATTTTTTGTTGGGCCAAAATAAGAAGAGGTCCCATCTGAACCGCATGCAAACTCATCCATGTTACACTTACCGATGATTATCCCATCTTCCTTTTTAATCAGATTAGTAACTGTAGCATCGTAAGGGGATATATAATTCTCTAATACTTTTGATCCGCAGGTCATTTTTAGGTTAGAAACTGCAATATTATCTTTAATTGAAACAATAAGGCCAGAGAGTTTTCCTTGAGTTCCATTATTAATTTTTTTTTGAATTTCCTTTGAAGATTTTTCGGCTTCTTCTATATTCAAAGTAATAAAAGCGTTAATTTCACTGTTTCTTTTTTCAATCTCTTCAATCTTAGTATGAAGATGTTCTTCAACTGATTTTGATAATAAATCATTAATGAGGTCTCTAGTAAACATGATATCACTAAATCAAAGATTTCTTGGGACAACTATAAAATCGTCTTCTTTTTTGTTAAAGTTGTTTTTAATACCCTCAATATTATTGAAGGATTTTGGTTTTGAATCTTTTCTCAAAACATTGACATTTTCTACTACATAATAAAGCTCTTTTTCGCCGACTTTAATCTCATCAATAATTGAAAATTCTTTAAGAATTCTCTCAAATTCTTCACGGAATTTTTCTTTTTCTTTATCAGAAAGCTTTAATCTAGCAATTTCTGAAACTCTCTCTATAACACGGTCATCTATAATGGTTTCTACCATTTTTACCCCTTCAAAATTTAAAGTTGTTGACTTAAGATTGCATATAAATGTTTCTCTTATAATATGGCTAGATTAAGCCTTTAAAAGCCTTAAGAATATCAACATCTCTTAAGATACCAATAAGTAGATTATTATCTCCAATGACAGCGATGTATCTCGTTCCCTCTTCTTGAAGTATTTCAATTGCTTGAGATATTGGTAAATTTTGATTAATTGTTGAATATCCTTTTTTCAAGTAGTTTGAAACTGGCTTACTGGGCAAGTAAAAATTACTAGTCCCAATCAAAACTGAAGATTTCCAGTTCCAATCCCAATCGTCTCCAGACTCGCCCTTTGTTCCGTCTGATTCTATAATGCCACTTATTATCTCGCCTGCTCTGATCATATCTGTAGTGTCCAATAATCCTACAAACTTGCCTTCTTCATCAAGAACACCAAGAAAAAATACTTTGAAGTTTAGCATTATTTTAGAAGCTATATATGTGGGAGTTTTTTCCCAAACACTCATAAAATTATTGTGGTCAATAAATTCAGAAATAGATCTATTGATTTTATATTTTTTACTTACTAACGGAAGTATTTCTTTTAATGAGATAGTACCAATAACATTGCCATTTTCAACTACAGGAAGATAATAAAAATCTCCACTTAAAAACAATGAAATGGCTTGCTTAATGGTATCTTTTCTATTTATTAGTGGAACTTCTCTCCTCATTATTAAGGCTAATTGTTCTTCTTCTGGTTTTGAGAGTATATCACTAATGTTAATAATACCAAGAAATGAATCAGTGCCCTCTTTTAATGCAATTAGTTCAGATATATCGTTTTTTTTCATTGTTTCAATTGCAAGAGCCCTATCACTAGGTATAGTGAATTTTAAGAAATTCTTTTTTATAATCCCATCTAATGTCATTTTACTCCCTCATTACGATAAATTTATATAATGGATAAACTTTTTTTTGTTAGTGATTACATGGTAAAGAGAAAACCGCAGGCTGCTGGAGGGGCAATGCCAGCAACTGGTGCTGGACTCATCAGATATTTTGATGAGGACGAAGGAGGATTAAAAATCCGTCCTGAAATCGTAGTTGTTATATGTTTTCTTGTGATAGTCGCCGGTGTACTATTACAGATATTTGGGGCAGAACTTTTAGGCTTCTAATATTTATAAATGTTCATCTTTTTTGTATTCTTTATTAAATTTTTTAAATGGATTTTCTTTACTAAGATATTCATTGTTTTGTCTTTCGCTACCATCAATGCATGTTTCATCCACAGAGACAGTTGTTTCTTCTATCTTATTTTCATTTGATTCATTGTCTAATTTCTCTTCTTCTCCAAAAAGGGTAAATTCATCCTTCATTATATTATCAAATCGTTCTTGTTTTTCTAGATCTAATGTTTCTTCTATCTCATCTTCAATCGGTTTATAAGATGGTTCAGGAGTTACGAACGAAGAGGATTTTGTTACTGGACTCTGATCTTCAAATTTTTGTATAAATCTTCTGGAGCCCTCTAGTTCTCCCTCTAGCTTTGCACATTTCAGTCTTAATTCGCTAAATTCTTCCTCCATTTTAAGCATTTTATTCAGTTTGAATTCTAGCTCAGATTTATCTTCTTTCAAAACCTTTAGTTTTCTTAAAGAATTTTCAAGTTCGTCATTAACTTCATTGAGCTTTATTTTTAAACTGTCGTTTTCAGCCTTGTACATTTTCGCTTTTTTTATTTCTTCTAGAGGAGGAAGTTTTCCCTTTGATACAATAATGCAATCTTTTCCAACAGAAACAATTTCATCAGATACTATAGTGATCTTAGTTTCAAATCTCAAAAGTTTTGATTCGGAACGAGAAAGACCATAACTTTCAGCACTCTGGCCAAGTTTCATATGAATAAGAATTTTACCTTCCACCATTTCAATGTCAACATTTTTAACAAATCCTTTTATAGTGCCGGATATATCTACCAATAGCTTATTAGTAAACTGGCCTTCTGCACCTGACATAACATCCATAAAATCCCTCTTTAATCATTAAAATATAAGAATTATATGTGAATATATTATTTAAACTTATGGTTTATTTTGGCTGTGGGACATAATTCCTTTTGCCCCCCGTAATTTAGGTAAATCTTCTTGGATAATATTAAATCCACTGATAAAGAAAAATCCTGTTGCAATTTTGATTTCTTTAGAATTCAAAGAAAGAATTTTAATTGCTTTGTCCAATGTATTTTCTCCAACGTTATCAATTATTGGATTTATCTCATCAACGTCGTTCATTGAACTCCCTTTTTTTATGTATCTATAATTAAATACTTATTAATGTTATGTTTTTAATATTCGTCTGTCTTATCCTGTAATTATTTCCTTTTCCTTTCATTAAAAAATCTCCCCTATTTTAGGTAGTATCTGGCAAATTACTGCCAGATTCTAGCTTTCTGTAAAATGCCATTTCTGGAGTCTCAAGCACATCAAGATTCAAACTC
>JAHKLW010000050.1 GCA_020854815.1 Methanofastidiosum sp.
AACATCTTTATCAGATATCAATTCAGATATCCTATCCTTCTTAGAATCTGATATATCCATGATATCTAAATATTAAAGTAGATATATAAATATTTCTTGTGATAGGCAGTATTCATCGATCTTCTTAGAATCCGAGTTTTAATATTTATCCTAATTTTATTTTTAATCTTTTTCTTCTTTTCTTATTTTAATCGTTAATTTTTTAAAATCCTATTAAAACGAGTTATTGGAAGTGATAAATTTGAAAAAATATCTTGCTATTTTATTGATTCTGGCATTTCTACTTCCTGGCTGTATAGGTCAGGGTGCCGATCAAAGACCAGAGAAAGTTTCTACTCTGGTAAAAGAAGCTTCTGTGCTGGTCCAAGAGAAAGGCGAAGATGCATTCCCACAGATAAGGGAAAAAGGGAAGTTCTATACAGATGACACATATGTCTTTGTCTGGAAGGTCGAAGGGGAGAAGATTACTAGGGTAGTTTTCCCGCCGGATTTGTCCCAAGAAGGCACAGATGTCTCTGACTATAAGGACGACAACAATGTTTCCATTACGAACATGTTTGTGACTATAGCAAACAGCGAAAAAGGTGAGGGATGGTCTGGGCAATACCTTAAGACAAATCCAGCGGACAAAAAAATTGAGAAGAAAGTTACATACATTAAGAAAGTTGTTTACAACGACACAACATACATAATAGGTGCAGGATACTATATTAATTAATTTTTTATTAAATATTTTCCCACCCCTAATGTAAAAACTAAATCTTACAAAATTCTCTATATGCGCACATATATGGTACTATTAGTATATCGCAATATGCCATAAATACCATTTTTAATATACCCAAATATCTTAAATTCATACTATTGAAAATTAACACACTCTTTTATCAATCATAGTTAGATAAATCTATAAATACCGATATAATCATATAATTCTTGCTAGGAGATACTATGGAAGAATGGGATTACATTGAAGTTGAAGGAGAAAAGATGGAAGGCTATTGTATGTATCGCCATAGTTCCGAAAAAGTTCATATTTTTTATAGGATGAATGATGACTTGACCACAATTGAAGAAGAGATAATAGAAGAAAATAAGGATCACATACCAAAAACAAAGAGGCCTTTGTGGTGCTTTCTTTCAAATTTCAGAAGAGTTCCAAAGAGCAGATGTTATACTTCACACTGCCCGTTTTTGGCATACTGTGAAGCTGATTAGGGGATATATGCCTCTCATCAGGATAAATATCGGTAAAAGATTTATATTAGAGTTCATAATACTTTTTATGAACCCCAGGATAATTGAGTTAATACCAAATAAAAAACTCACTAAATTTTGTAAAGAGAATCATATCAAAAAAATGTCTCTTTTTGGATCTGCTCTGACTGATAGTTTTAATTCTGAGAGCGATATCGATCTATTGGTGGAATTTGAAGAAGGACTAACCCCCGGTATTTTTAAAATATTAAAAATGGAAGAAGAAATATCTTCTCTTCTTGAAGGGCGTAAAGTTGATTTGAGAACCCCAAACGATATTAGTAGATATTTTAGAGATCAAGTCATAGAAAGCTCAGAGGTTCTTTATGCACGATCCTAACCCTGATGTTTTAAGGATTAAACATATGCTTGACATAGCTAAAGAAATAATTGATTTTTCTGAAAATAAAACGAGAGATGATTTAAATCTGGATAGAAAATTAACTTTATCCTTGATACATCTTTTAGAAATATTTGGAGAAGCAGCAAAGGGCATTTCTTTCGAATTTCAATCTAGCTATCCAAATATTCCTTGGAAATTTATAATTGGAATGCGAAATCGTCTTATCCATGGGTATTACGATATAGACCTTGATGTGATATGGAGCACTGTGACTGAAGATATTCCCCCCTCTTGAAGGAAAAATTAAAATAATAGTAGAAAAATTGACAATAAGAACTAGAGTAATATAGGAGAATTTGTGATCACATGTCAGAAAACATTGCTAAAGATATAGAATCCTTGGTAAGGGAAGCTGCATTCTTTGTTGAGGCTCAAGGTGAAGACGCCTTTCCTATGTTTCGAACAGAAGGCAGGTTCTTATACGATGATATTTACGTTTTTGTCTGGATAGTCAAAGGTAAAAGGATTATAAGGCTTGTATTTCCCCCAGACAATATGGGCGAGGATATTGAAATCACAGACATGACAGATGCAAGGGACACAAATATAACAGAGATGATAATGAAGATTGCAAATAGCAGTAAGGGTGAGGGGTGGTCTGAACCTTATTTATGGAAGAGGCCAGTAGAAAATATAGAATCAGAGAAGATTTCATTTATTAAGAGCGTTATTCACAAGGGAAGGCATTATGTCGTTGGGGCAGGGTATTACTTGGAGAGTGTTTGAGAAAATTTTATATCGCTTTTAATATAATTCTGGGTATACAGACCTTCTGTTGGTAATATGCCAGAACATAATGAAATAAATCTAAAAAATCTCGAAGAAACAAAGAAGAGTATATCGGACATTTTTGATTCTCTTTATTATCAATCTAATGTTAAGTGCTCAAACCTCAACATAGACCATTATTTTATTGAGTACTACTCTCCAAGAAACAGGGATGAATCACAGGATACATTCAGCATCAATATCATTAATTTCAAAAAAGGTAATTCATTTGCGGTAAGAGAATTCACGAAAATAGTCAACTCTATTATTTCAATCGAAAGTATACAGGCAAAATATGTGATCCCCATACCTTCTTCTACAAAAGATAAGGTATCACAACCCTTGAAAGAATTATGCGTGAGCGTGGCAAAAAATAATAACATGGAATACCTAGAAGCGCTGAAGAGAATCATTTCAGTTAAATCTTCTCATTTATCCCCTGGGGACAGGCCAACATACCAGGATCATTTTGATTCACTCAAATGTGTCAATCTTTTCAGTTCAGATAGAGTATTACTATTGGACGATGTATACACCCAAGGGAATACAGCCCAAGCATCTATCGACAGGCTTATCCAAAACAAAGTGGGTGAGGTATACCTCATCACACTTGGTAAAACTCTAGGCTATAATGATATTGCCATAAAAAAGTATCAAATCAGCCAGAATTATGATAAGAGCTACGGGATTCCCAAAGATATCAAAGGCGTAATATTTGATCTCGATGGAACTCTTGTTGACTCTTCCATGATTAAACATCTTAGTGACGGCCACAAATGGAAAGAGGCTAGGGAAAATATTTACCAGATTAGGGAATATGGGGAGGTATCAAATACTCTAATTGAGCTAAAAAAGAGATATAAGATTGGGCTGGTGACATCAAGCCCGGAGGGGTATGCCTTAAGCATAGTAAAAATCTTCGGCTTTAGTTTTGACGCATACGTCTTTTATCATGATACCCAAAATCATAAGCCACATCCTGAGCCTTTAATTGAATGTGCAAGAAGACTGTGCTTGAAACCAGAGGATTGTGTTGCGATAGGAGATGAAGTTATAGACATCCATGCAGCCAGGAGGGCCGGGATGAAAGATGCCGCAGCAATCTGGGGCAGTCTTGAAAAGAATAAAATACTAGAATCCAAACCTTCCTTAATTTATGAAT
This sequence comes from Methanofastidiosum sp., assembly GCA_020854815.1. NCBI lineage: Archaea > Methanobacteriati > Methanobacteriota > Candidatus Methanofastidiosia > Candidatus Methanofastidiosales > Candidatus Methanofastidiosaceae > Candidatus Methanofastidiosum > Methanofastidiosum sp. The sequence goes on from JAHKLW010000050.1 coordinate 3,591, forward strand.
CCCCCGAGGATATCATTGATAAGCGTCAAGACTAACCTGTTTATTGTGTTTTTTTAGGATAGGATTTCCCATAATCTTGATAAAATTATTTTTATGAAACTCCTCATCAAGGAAATAAATTCTGGTGCGTTGACCATCAAAAGGCTTTATTTTATACTTACTCAACCATTCTTCACTTATCTGCCGATTGATATATCTCGAAAGCACCTGATGGGCATTAGTTGTGCTGTATGTGAAGATCGGCTTGTTCAATCTAAGCGCCCAGGAAACAGCATACCATGTCCCACTTATATCCCCTGCTTCAACAATAAAGATGCCAGAGGACAAAGCTGCCTGCAACCTGTCCCTATCTACGAGACATTTTGCGAATTCAAATTTCTGTTGTGGGTAGAAATCAGGCGGATTTTCTGAGATTAGTGCGCCTTCATTTTCAAGAATTTCTTTTGCGAGGTACTCGTTTTCTTTCGGGTATATGCGATTTACTCCTGGCCCAAGGATTGCCACAGTCTTCAATCCATATTTTAGAGCACATTTATGGCCAATAGTATCAGATCCCCTGGCAAGGCCACTTATCACAATCCAATTCTCGCCAATTAAGTAATCCTGAAAAAACTTTTCAGTTAGATGATAAGAATTCTCACTAACATCACGAGATCCTATAACAGCTATACCTTTCCTATTATCATCTAATTCCCTTAGCAAATTATGATTCCCTCTGACATAAATATTTTCAGGGGCGCTATGCTCCAAAGAATTAAGTTGGGAAGGATAATCTTTTTCAGATATGCTGTAATGTTCTTTTACAGATGTCATTTATTCAGCTAGTCCGCTTTAAGTATTAAAGTTTTCTCTTAGATCAAACTTTCATTGAACTCAATTCTATTAGTAACTTGCCAAAGCTGGATTCTTTCTTTTAAAATCAAATCTTTTTACAACCTTTAACAATTCAAATACAATTAGGTATAATCCTGCAGACAAGAGGATATACCCCCAGTCTAATATAGTTATACCTCCAAAAGATAATAGATTACTAATCAAAGGGACATATATAGCTGTGAATACTAAGCCCATTGAAGCCACTATCGAACCTAACAATAATTTATTAGAAAAGAAATTCCTATTAAAAATAGAAATGTGCCAATATCTTCTTTCTAATATGTTAACAAACTGACAATAAACAATGATACAGTAACTAATTGTACTTGCTTTAAAGTAGAAAATACTATCAAGATTTTCCATTGTTAGTATAACTCCTTCTCTGTTCATAAATAAAAAGAAATTCATAAAAGCTAGGGCCCCTATCAAGATCCCTAAGAATATAACTTCCATGCCAGACCTTTTATGGAATATATGCTCATTGGGGTTTCTGGGGGGTTTAGTCATAATCTCTGGATCGGGAGGGTCAAAAGTAAGAAAGGCCAGAGGCATTATCTCGCCAAGAAGATCTATTGCAAGTATTTGCACCGCAAGTATTGGTATTGGATAATCCCAAAGAGCCGCTGCCAAAAGTCCAAGTAGGACCAATACTAATTCACCACCGTTTGTGGTCATGGTTGCGAAAATAGTTTTTCTTAAATTATTGTAAATTGTCCGGCCTCCCTTCACCGCATCGACTAGTGTAGCAAAGTTATCATCAAGTAACACAACATCTGATGCTTCTTTAGTAACATCTGTTCCTTTTAGCCCCATTGCAACTCCTATGTGGGCACTCTTTAGTGCTGGGGCATCATTTACCCCGTCTCCAGTAACTGCAACAATTTCGCCTTGTGCTTCCAATATTTTTACAACTCTAACTTTATCTTCTGGGTCTACCCTTGAAAAAATGATTGACTCCTTTTCTTTAATAAACTCAACTAATTTATCATCAGTTAGTTCTTTCAATTCCTTTCCAGTTATAACGGGGGTCTTATCTTCTTCGGAAAGCCCTATCTCTTTCCCTATCGCTTCAGCGGTCAGTGCATGGTCGCCAGTTAAAATAAAAATTTTTATATGGGCTTTTTTTGCATCCAAAACAGCTTGTCTGACGCCGTCCTTTGGAGGATCCATCATCGCGATAAGGCCCAAGAAAATGACATCCTTTTCAGATTCTTCCGCTAAATATTTTTCTTTCTGTTCTAATGGTTTGTAGGCTATGGCCAGAACCCTCATTGAATTTTCGGCATAAAGAGCATTTACTTTCTTTATATTTGAAATGTCATCATCTTTTAATGGTGTTTTCTTGCCATCTAGATAGAGGTACTTACTTATCCCTAGGATGCTACCAACTGACCCTTTAACATATAGAAAATGGCCCGATTCTTCTTTTCTTATTGATCCCATTCTTTTTCTTTCTGAAGTAAAGGAGAACTCTTGTATTTCGGGAAATGCTTTATTGTCCTCATTACAATCAATACCTATCTTAGCGGCCGCAGTAATGAGTGCAGCTTCAGTTGGATCGCCAATAGGATACCATTCGTTATGCTCTTTGTCAGGTGGGTGTATTTGTGCATTAGATGCCACAGATGCAGCCCTTAGAATCTTTTTTATATCCTCAATTTTCTCTTTCGCAATAGATTTGCCTTCACTATCAAAAATTTCCCCTTCAGGTTCGTATCCAATCCCAGATATCTTATATTCCTCGTCGTTTAGCCATATTGATCTTACCGTCATTTCATTTTTTGTTAGTGTTCCAGTCTTGTCAGTGCATATGATTGTTGTTGAACCGAGTGTTTCTACAGAAGGCAAAGATTTTACAACAGCCTTTCTATTCGCAAGATAGTTGCTGCCGTTTGTCAATGCCACTGTTACTTGGGCAGGCAAGGCCTGTGGCACAACTGACATTGCAACGCCTAGTGCGTATACCAAACTCATATACAATGAAAATTCCTGTAACAAGCCCAAAGCAAAAAGGCCAATAGCAATTATGATTGCAATAATAGTTAATTCTCGTGCAAGTAGGCGAAGTTCTTTTTGGAGAGGAGTTTCAACCTCAATAGATTCTTCAGTCAAACTCGCAATTTTCCCAGTCTCAGTCTTCATCCCTGTTCTAACTACGACCCCTATCGCGTTTCCTGATGCTACAGTCGTACCGGTATAAGCCATATTATTTCTGTCGCCAATTACCACTTCCTCTAGAATAATCTCATTATTTTTTCTTTGAGGAAGAGATTCTCCTGTCAGCGTAAACTCGTTCGTTTTGAAATCATAGCATTGAATTATTCTTATGTCGGCCGGGACTTTGTCTCCTTCTTCTAATTTAATAATGTCGCCAGGCACAAGTTCAATCTGAGGAACTTCAACCAAAACACCATCCCGGATAACTTTTGCACTGGATTTGACAAGGCCCTTCAATTTTTCAATAATTTTATTTGCTTTATATTCCTGAATAAATCCTATTATTGCATTTACAATAACTATAATGAAGATTATTATTCCATTTTTGTAGCTTCCAATTAAAATAGAGATTAGGGCTCCAACAATTAATATTATTACGAACAATTCTCTGAATTGGGATAAAAGTAATAGCCATAAAGGAATTTTAATCTTTGCTTCCAGTTCATTGTTTCCATACTGAGCTAAACGTTTCTTAACTTCTTTTGAAGTTAAACCATCTTCTTGGGAAGTGGACAATTCAGAAAATATTTCTTCAGCAGTTTTATGATAATAGTCATTATTAGGCATTTTTTCAGCTAATAAAACTTAGATAATTTATTATTTAAATTTAACTTATTCAAGATTTTGCCACATATTTTGAAGATTCTCTAGTACTTAGAAAAAACTAAATTATGAAGCCCTGGTTATGCCCAGAGTTTTAGAGTTTATTTTAGGGCCAAACGCCTTAGTCGAGTTAGGCGAAATCCGTAAAAGTTAAATAGTGTTAAAATGTTAAATTAACAAAGGATAGTAGTGATTACCATGGGAAAATATCTAAAAACATTATTAATTATATTTGTATTGGTGTTTGCCACAGTTTCAGCAGTTATGGGGACAAAAGTTCTTTCTGAAGAAAGGATAACAACAGACGGATCAGACCACTATGCTCCAGCAATATACGGCGACATAGTGGTCTGGCAGGACTACAGAATTTTAAATAATGCGGACATCTGGGGATACAACCTAAATACAAAGCAGGAGTTCCAGATAACTCCATACGAAAAGGATCAAGAGGATCCAGCAATATACGGCGACATAGTGGTCTGGAGGGACAATAGAAATGGCAACTGGGATATCTACGGCCGCAACATAAGAACTATGGAGGCGGATTTCCAGATAACTTCAGAATCAGCTAATCAAATTAATCCAGCAATATACGGCGACATCGTCGTCTGGCTAAACGAAACTGACCACAACATCTATGGCTACAACCTGAAGACAAAGGAAGGGTTCCAGATAACAACAGACGGATCAAACCAAACTGTTCCAGCAATATACGGCGACATAGTGGTCTGGCAGAATTATGAAGAAGACAAGAATGTGGATATCTGGGGATACAACCTAAATACAAAGCAGGAGTTCCAGATAACTCCATACAAAGATTCCCAAGAGGAGTATCCAGCAATATACTGTGACCGCGTAGTCTGGCAAGATAGTAGACACGACAACAAAGAAATCTATCTTGCATACCTTGACGTAGTTTGTGAAACAGAAACGCCAAAAAAGTCATTTCCAATGAACTGGATCATGAAGAAGTTTGGACTTGGCAAATTCAAAGAATAAATTTTTTTTCTTTTAACTATTTTTTATATTTCAACTCTTGGTTAGGAAATATCAAACATTCCCAACTTCTATT
>JAHKLW010000051.1 GCA_020854815.1 Methanofastidiosum sp.
CGGGGTCTTTATTGTCCTGTTTTTCTTTTATTGGTTGTTCTTCCCAGAAGGATACAGGAACCTTTTTTTTCCTTACCACTCCTTAGCCTCCAAAGTCATAATAATGGTTTTATATGTCAATATTAAGAAGATTAATAATTTAGGTTTTAAATCTTTTGAAATATTACCGTATATATTTTGATGTAGCTTCACATATAATTATTTTTCTTTATTGTGTAATCAACATCAGATTGGTAATAGTACCTAGCATAGATTTTTTCAATTCTTTTCTGGAGATCTGCAACCCCCATACCTCTAAGTTATCCAATGAAGATCCTTAAAAGAATAGCTTCTGATTCTTTTTCGTCTAAGTCCCCTCATATTATAGAACAAATATTTATAAATAATTTTAATTAATTCTATATAATTCTCGATAGGAGGGATTATTATAATAGATGATATTTCTAAGAAGGATCTAAATGAAAAAATTATTCGCCTATCGTTAGAGTTACAAAAAGAAAAACAAAATAATTTAGAGTCAAAAAAGAAAATGAATGAATTTAATGAAATCTTAAAAATAATTAATAAAATATTACGTCATGATATTCTTAATCATTTGGCCACTGCAAGCATGGCTTTAGAACTTTATGAAAACAAGAAAGATGAAAAATATCTAAAAACTGCATTTAAAGCCGTACATCGAAGTATTGATTTAATTAAACAAATGAAAGAACTTGAATTCTTTGTTGAAACTGGGCATGAGATTAGTTCTATTAACATTAGAGAAAAAATTGATTCCGTTATTTCTACATATCAAATAGATTATTCAATAGATGGTAATTGTCAAGTACTAACTGACCAAGGAATTAGTTCGGTGATTGGAATCATAGTTGATAATGCAATTAAACACGGAAAAGCAGATAGAATAGATTTTAGGCTAATAACTAAAGAAAAAACTTGCGAAATTATTATTTCAGACAATGGGATTGGGATACCTTTAGAAATAAAAGATAGAATATTCGAAGCAGGATTTGGTCAAGGGGTAGATAGGGGGGCAGGACTAGGATTATTTGTTATTAAAAAATTTATAGAAAGATATGAGGGCGAAATTAAAGTGCAGGATACTATTCCGCAAGGAACAACTTTTATTATCATCTTAAAAAGAGCCTTTGATTAGGGCTAGACAAATAACAGCCAAAGTCCAATAAGCATTATTGCGACACCTAGCAATCTTTCTTTTATACTCTCCTTTAGGACTTTTCCTGCTAAGATAACTGTGATTATCATGGCACTCATCGAAGCAGGTTCAGCAATACTAACTTCAATCCCTGTGAACGCAATTAATAAAAAAAGATAAGAGTAAGCATTTAATCCTCCACTCAAAGTTGCAATTTTTGTTTTTTCTCTAAATAATTTAATCGTAGTTGATATATCGCTCTTAGCCAGGATATATAACAATAAGAAGAGAGATATGCCAACATTTAGATAAAAAGCATAAAGCAGTGGACTTGTAAATCTAATTGCGTTACCATCAATAGTTCTTCCAATTGCTATTAATAGAGAAGCTGCCATCATATATTGACAAGACTTATCTAAGAAAATTGCTTCGAATGATTCTAGGATATTGCTTTTCCTGTTAAGAAATGAAACTCCATAAAATAAAAAGATTAATCCAGCCATCTTGAACAGAGTTAATTTTTCTCCTAAAAAAGTTACTGCCAATATTAACAAAAAAAATACATTGAAATTATACAAAGGGCTCACTAAAGATGCTTCTCCATCAGATAATGATTTTACATATAACATAAATGCAATGGAATAGACAAAACTACTCAAAGTAACAAAAAATAGGATTGAAATATTAATTACAATATCCACAAAAAAAAGCGTGGGAATTAAAAATATTGTTCCTATTCCAAAAAATAAAAAAGTTCCACTAATACTATCTGATTTTTGCCCAAGTTTTTTTACTAAAATTCTTTCTGACCCTAATAGAAAAATTCTACCCAATAGGGCAAGATAAGGGACTAACATAAGACGTGGTATGACATTAGATATATAAGCCTTTAATTAATTATGCGCAAAATTTATATAGATATTATCATTATTATAATCATGCTTGAAGAATACTTGATGGAATTAGAGCTTCGAGGTCAATCTAAGAATACCATTAGAAATTACGGTTACACACTGTCTAATTTTTTTGATTATACTAACAAGAATTCTAAAGACATAACAGAACAAGATATCAAAAGATACATGATATACCTCAAGAATGATAAAAATGCCACTAATAGGACTATACATAGACACCTCAATGCTCTACGTTCTTTTTTTAGATATCAAAATATTGACATCGCAGATAAAGTAATGCTTCCAAAATTGTCTAAGCCACTCCCAAAGTTTTTAACTAAAGGAGAGATAAGACTTCTACTTGAAAAACCTGATAAATTACGTGATAAATGTCTTATCCGATTACTGTATTCTACTGGTTTAAGAGTTTCAGAGCTAGTTAAACTTAATAAAAATGACATTAAGACTGAGTCAATTCATGTTGTTTCCGGTAAAGGATCTAAAGATAGAATAGTGTTTGTTGATTCCAAGACTAGAGAAATGTTGGAACAATATATTTCAGAAAGAAACGATTCAAATGAAGCTCTATTCTTAAGTGCTCACGGAGATAGAATTTCTGCAAGAACAATTCAGTGGCTGATAAAGAAGTACTCTGAAGATGCAGGAATTGAAAAAAAAGTAACCCCTCATGTATTGAGACATTCTTTTGCAACACATATGCTTGAAGGAGATGCCGATATAGTAGTTATAAAAGAATTACTTGGCCATTCTAATCTATCAACTACCCAGATATATACCCATATCACAGATGAAAGAAGAAGGAAAGTTTATGATAAGGCACATCCCTTATCGAAAGAATAACTTTAAAAGCAATTATAAAAGTTTCTAATTGGTGTTTTAATGAGAATAATTCTTTTAGGTCCGCCAGGTTGCGGTAAAGGAACTCAGGCTGAAGTCATCTGTAAGAATTTTAATATTCCTCATATATCTACAGGAAACATACTTAGAAATAACGTTAAAAGAGGAACGGAGATAGGATTGGCCGCAAAAGAATACATGGATTCTGGCCGTCTTGTTCCAGACACGATTATTATTGGCATGATGAAAGGCAGATTTTTAGAAGATGACTGCAGAAAAGGATTTTTACTTGATGGCTTTCCTAGAACAATTGCCCAGGCAGAAGCCCTAGATGATTTGTTGGATCAAATGGATATATTCTTAGATCATATTATAAACATCGATGTACCCGATCAGGACATTATTGATAGGATATCCAAAAGATTGTCATGTTCAAATTGTGGAGAAGTCTACAATATAATGTTCAAAAAACCTAAGAAAGAAATGACATGCGACTCTTGTGAGTTTAAACTCCATCAACGAGATGATGATAAAGAAGAAGTAGTAAGGAATAGACTTGAAGTATATAGAAAACAAACTGCACCACTCATAGAATACTACAAACAGAAAATAAAAAATGTTGATGGCAGGAAAAATATAAGTGAAGTTACAGAAGATATTCTTAAGATATTAAAATCTTAATTTTATTTAATTTTCTTAATCAGATATATATTCATCCAAAGTTTTAGTGTTTAATCTTAACTCTATGTTGTTCCCTGCCGATTTAAGATGTTTTTTCGGCATATTTTTATAGAATAGTTTATGATTTTCTCTCTCTTTAACAAATTGAGATTTGTAGTATACTTCCCATATTTTTTCTATATTCATTTCTGCATCTGAATTTACTAAGAATTTAACTTCTTCTATTATCTCATTAAGACTTTTTGATGTTTCATATCTTAAATAAGACATATTGCTGTAATAAGATACCCACACCTTATGCTCATTACCAAGTATGATAATATTCTTTTGAAATCTTCTGGCAAAAATGTCTGCAACTAATCTACCTATATTGTGTTCAGGCTTTATGTAACCAAAAAGTACCTTATCATTTATTGAATTGAATCTTACAAATCCTCGCGCTCTGTGTATTTCAGATCTTACTTCTCCTATCTTTCGTCTTATCTTTACTATACCCGAGTCTGCAGAAATATTAAGTTCGTGCCAAGATAGTTTTTTTGATTTTTCTATAAGTGTTTGAGGAGCATCCTTACTAAGTAAAAGATAATCTAAAACACTCATTGAGTCTTGCATTCAACCCACCTGTCAATCCTAGAGCATTGCCCACCATCCATTTTCAAGAAAGGTGTAGCATTTTTTACTCTTACTCCCAAGTTAAGAAGTTGTTTTCTTTTGAAAATTCTATTTTTTTTCCTGTAGTTTACAATTCTGTAGGCGCTCTTTGGCCCTATACCTGGAACCCGTAAGAGTTCATCATATGATGCTTCATTTGGATCAATTGCAGAATCAAGAGTGTTTAAGGCAATAAAGAGTTTGGGATCTTTATTATTAAGAAATCCTTCTTCATCAAATGCCACTTTAATTTCTTTTTCAGAAAATTTGTATACTCTATACAACCAATCCATTTGGTATAATCTATGTTCTCTCCATGTTGGCTGTGCAGATATTTCCTCTAAAGAGGTTCCAATTACGGGAGTAAAGACTGAATAATATACTCTTTTTAACATCATTTCTTTGTATTCTTTAAGGACTCTTCTGAATATATCAAAGTCACTTTCCCCACAGGCGCCTACAACAAGTTGAGTTGTTTGGCCAGCTGGAAGTTCTTTTTTTAATTCTAATTTTTGGATGTAGTTCTGTCTTCTTAGTATGTCATTTACATAATTCTTGGTGCTGCTTAATTCAGATAGATAATTGTTGGAAGGGGTTTCGATATTCACACTTAATCTATCTGCCATTTCAGAAGCTTGCGTGATATATTCGTATGATACTCCGGGTAAAATCTTAAAATGTATGTAACCAGCAAAATTATATTTATTTTTTAAGATTTTTAAAGTATCTATCATTTTTTCCGTTATTCGGTCTTCATCTGAGCTAACTCCTGAACTTAGGAAAAGCCCTTCTATATAATTTCCCTTGTAAAGCGATATAGTTATCCTTGCCAATTCTTCAGGAGTGTAAGAATAAACACTTTTATGGCCTTTATATTCTGTAGAGTTCTGGCAATATTTGCAATCATGCGTACAGTAATTTGTGAATAGAGTTTTAAACATGGACACACAGCGACCATTCGCTGTAAACGAATGACAAATCCCCGAATTAGTCACATCACCTAATACTTGATTTTGGTCAGCAATTCTTGCAGTCGAAGAAGAAGTACATATGTCGTGCTTAGTCCCTTGACCTAAAGCAGCTATTTTAGATAAATCAATATTTTCAAAGACTTTTCCCTCATCTCCGATGCAGTCATATTCACTTTGAGTTGCAAGATGGACTATTTTTTCAAGGGACGTCATAAAATATTGCTATTATTTTTTTATAAATAGCTTTAGAGCGTATACTTTAATTTTCTGAATAATGAAATAGATATTATTTAAAATTATAATCTTATTTTGTAATATTTTTTTTCTTGATTACTGTTCCTTTAACATTCCCTCTAAGAGTTTCCGCTAAATTACCTTTTTTTGTTAAATTAATAACATCTATCTCTATACCCATATCAAATATTGGAAGTATTTCAGAAAATTTACCTTCCATCCCGCCAGAGGCATCTCCAGTATCTTTGGCAAAATTAAAAACTTCTCTTATATTGTCTTCATCGATTGTTTTAATCAGTTTCACATTTTCTTTCTTGGGGTCTCCTGTAAATATTCCGTCGACATCTGTTCCAAATATAACCCTAGAAGGCTTGAGTAGCTTGGATAAATACGATACTATTTGATCTCCTGATAAGATCGAAAATACCCTACTCCTATCAAAAACAAGGTCTCCTGTAAATACTGGTAATAACCCAAGTTCAATTGCTCTAAGCAAAGGTTCTTTGTGGAATTCAACAACTCTCCCATTTGACGTAATAAAGTTAGAAAAAGTACCTATTTTTACAGGCGTTAGCCCATTTTGCATAAGGGCTTTTAGAATTATACTATCAAGTTCACTAACGCTGGCCCTAGTTTCAGAGAAACCTTTAAGTTGATATTCATCAAAGTACCCTTTGCCCAATGAGTATTTCTTTGCAATAGGATGGCCGTAAGAACCAGCTCCATGAATCAATATTGATACTCTTCCTGCATCTTTTATTTCTTGAGCTAGACTAGAAATTACTTCCATATTTGGAGTAAAGTCTTCACTTTTTTTAGTAATTGCTGAGCCGCCTGCTTTAATTATTATCATAAAAAATAATATTAAATATGTTAATAAAAAGTTTCCTGTTGGACTAATAGCTAGAGTATTCAGGATTAGAAGTTTTGTTTAATGAGTCAGCTTTTTCAATATAAAGCCCCATTAGAAATCCTACGATAAAGAAAAATCCAAGGAGTATCACACTAAGCATTACAGTTGATGTCAAGAAAAGATTGAAGACAAACATCTCAAAACCAATAATGCATCCCAAACTAAAAACAATTAGTGAGCTCAAGTTATCCATTTTCATATCTCTTTTTTGTGGCACATTGTCTATAACTTCATCGATAAGTGTCTTGACTTCATTTATTAACTCTAAGTCGTTCGATTGCTTCGAAGCCATATGACATATAATTTTATAGTTATTTATAAATTTTGTGGTTTAATAACTATTTTGTATTCATAAATTAATAAATATAAATAATATATAATTTCTCCGAATAACCTAAAATTTATCAATCTATATTTCAATAATATAAAATTTATATTAATTCTTGATAATCAATAATAATCCAAAAGCTTTATATATATGAAAACTAATATTCATAAGATAAAAAAAGATGGTAGTACTCCGTATAGGAAGTATGATGGAAAATCATGATGCCACTAATAAAAAATAACTTTGAAAATATGGCCATATCGGAAGAGAATGTTTCACGAGAATCCCTTATCTTAGATTTAATTCCTGGAATAATTCATCAAATTAATAATTCTTTAGCTTCAGTTATGGTGAGCATAGAACTGTTGCAAAAAGAAATGATTAATCTAAGAAAACAATCAAAAGAAGAAAGTATAAATATTCTTCTTCTTGACCACTTAGAAAAACTTGCACTCTTAAATAAGGACGATAATCCAAAAAATAAAAATATTCTAATGGCATTAATCAAAGAAGAAATTTTAAAATTAAAAGATCAGTGCGAAAAAAAGAATATTGACAATACAAAATTTGACTATCTTGATAACTTGATTAGCTTAAACATGAAAAGTGCTAAAAGAATAGATTCAATAGCAAAAGCATTCAGAAGGTTAGTTTCCTTTGAGAAAGATGTAACTTTAATCGATGTGAACGAAGTTGTTAGCACCAGTTTAATTATTTTGCAAAATCATTTAAAAAATAAATTCACTATCCGCGAGGATTACTCCGAATTGTCGTTAGTCAATTTTAATTTCTATCAATTAAACTATACTATTATCTGCATTCTATTAAAGATAATTGAGCTTATGGATTCAGGTGAACTCAACATTAAGACATTTGAAACAGATAACAATATCCATGTTAACATAAAATTAATGAGTGGACAGATTTCTAAAGAGAGTCTTGACGTTATGGCCAATAATACCACTACAGAATCAAAGATTGACTTATGTTCAATTAAAAAATTACTTCAGCATACAGATGGTATTTTTGATATAACAAGAAGTCTAGATATAATAGAAAATGAATCTATAAATGGATTAAGTGGCGAGATAGCATTTAATATAAAAATTAAAAAGAATGACCTAAATTATTTTAATCTAGATAGCACAAGTCAAAATAACTTAGACCTTGAAGATATTTCTTTAAATAATATTGGCAGTGATGATTCTAATCCAGGTGTAAATAATTTTCTAAATAATGAAAATGTTAATTCAAGAAATATTTTAGTTGTAGACGATGATCCTCAAACCTTAGTCAGCTTGTTTCTATCACTTAAGAATCAGGAACTAGCTAATAGAATTATTATTGCTAAAACTGCCGAAGCAGGAATAGAACAGTTCAAAGAAAAAGATTTCTGCTTAGTTATATCCGATTATAAGTTGCCAGGAATGGATGGAATCAGTTTTCTTAACCATATAAAGGAAAAATATCCAAACACTCAAAGAGTTCTTATCACTGGATTCCTAAATAGTACCATAAAAGAAGATGCAACAAACAAAGCATCAATAAAGCATATTATTGAAAAACCTTGGACAACTCCAGATTTATTAAACATAGTTCAGGATGCACTGACACAATATAAATAAAATAGATAGAAAAATATTATTTTTCTATTTCTACAATCGCTGCAGTAGGTGCATTCTTCTTTACACTTTCAATTCCGTTCATACAAGATGTTTTTGATTTATACCCTTCGCTAACAGCTATAACTTGCCCGTTCCCAGCTTTTAATCTAAATCTATACTCTCCTGCTTTATCTTTATACACTTCAAATTTTGTCATAATTACACCATTCCTGTTTTCTTTTTCATATTTAAAAAGTTAACTAATAAAAATTAAATTCAAAAGTATGCCGGTATCATTTCCGTTTGTTTGTTTCCATTTTCATTATACGATATTTCCCATTTTGGGATCCAGGCCAATGAAATCATTTTGATTTCTATGTCCGATTTTTTAGGCTGAATTATGACTTCTTTGACTTCACTTATTTCTTTTTCTCTTCTTTGTTTTATGATTTCTATTTGGGCTTTTAGTTCATTTTCCAACGATTCCATTTCTTTACCAAGAGATACTATATCCTTCTGAGCTTTATCTATATCAGCAGAAACTGTTTTGCTCTTTTGGTATTTGGTCATTGCTTTGGAAGCAGAACGAGTAGATCGCCTTCCAAGGAACATACCAACAACAGATTCTCCCGCAGACAATAACGCCTCTTGTTTCAATGAGCTAGCAGAAGCTTGTTTTTTCATAAGAGTTTCTTGAGCCTTGCTCTGTTTTACTTTGAGTTTTTTTAACTCCTTGGCATATTTTTGTTCAATTTTATCAACTTCATCATCTCTTGTTTCTCTTGAGATCTGATTTATTTTTAGAACAAAATCTGCTTTGGATTCATTAGGTTTTGAATACAATTTCAATAGGGGACTATAATACAGTTTGAAATTACTGTTGTAAAATAAAAAATCTGTAAAACTTTTCTTTAGCTCATTAAAGTCTTTGGGATCATTTAAATTGCTTGGGATCTCTGAAAATTTTGCTTTTCCTTCCGGATTACTTAAAAAATTCGATATTTTTATTTCTTCAGATTTTTCCCAGTTCATAAATTCATAGGAGTACAGAATCAAGTTTCTTTCTTGATCTTCTTTTAATTCAATATTTTTATCTTGGAAATGAATTACTGCTTTTCCAATTACTCCTGGATTATAGATAAGAGACGGTTCTTTAAAAGATAGCTTTTTCTGATTCCTGTTCTTTATTTCTTGAATGGCAAGAGCTGAGCTTTTGATTAAAGGAACAAATATTTGTTGAATTTCACTTGAAATAGTGGGGGGCGCACTAGTACCTTTGTTTGAGGAGATTTCAGAAGAAGATGTTTTAAAAGTTGAAGAAACTTTAATTCCTTGAATTTTGTCATTCATTATTGATTTTACCTCACTCTTAGTCATTGGACCTCTCAAGTAACTCATCGCCCATCTTGTCTGGAAAATAACTGGATTTTTTGTGTGAACACTATGGAAAATAAATACTCTTTTTCCGAGATTTGAAATTAACTTATCCATCTGTTCTCTATTTAGTGATTCGTTAGAACTAGAACTAATATTATCTAAACCTTCAAGCAATCTTAATTTATCTCTTTCTGTCTGTAGTCTACCTATAAACCATGTGCCTGCATTACTCAATCCTTTGTAATCTAAATCCGCAGGATTTTGGGTGGCCAACATGATTCCAACTCCAAATGCTCTAGCCTGTTTTAATAAAGTAAGAAGTGGTTTTTTACTCGGAGGATTAGAAACCGGGGGGAAATAGCCGAATATTTCATCCATGTATACCAAAGTTCTAAGACTATTTGTTCCGCTTTGTTTTCTCATCCACGATATAATTTGATTAAATAAAAGAGTAACAAAGAACATTCTTTCCGAATCACTTAGGTGTGCAATATAAAAAATTGAGTGTCTTGTCTTGCCATCTTTATTTGTTATAAATCCTGAAATATCAAGTGGATTCCCTTCAAGCCAATTTTTAAAACTTGGAGATGCAATAAGGCTATTGAGTCGCATTGATAAAGACATCCTATCTTTTTTTGCGAAAAAAGTATCAATTTCAAAGACTCCTAATGTCCTGAAAGGTGGATCTTGAATTGAAAGGATGAGCTTTGCTATGTCTAAGTTCTGATTTTTGCTCCAGAAATGTTCAAATATATTTGATAACAGAATATGTTCACGAGAGTTAATGGGATCGGCTTCAACTCCAATTAAACCTAGTATTCCACTGACAATCCCTTGTATCTGCTCTCTAATGAGTTCTGAATCATCCTCCCAACTAATTGAAGGTGCATCAAATGAATGCAAGATTGAAACGGGGGCACCAGCTTCGCTTCCTGGTGTGTATATTACGAAATCAACATTATCACGCAACATTTTAATCCTATTTTCATCTTGCCCCCAATCTGCCAATCCCTTTTTCCACATCTCTGCTTGTTGAGCAGCATATTCTTCAGTACTCATTCCTTTCCTATTTGCTTCATCAGGGTCTACCCACGGGGAAAAATTTTCTTTTGTTAATTCTGGAAAAGTCAATAATAAATTTGTTATATCTCCTTTTGGGTCAATTATTATTGCAGGGATATTATCAATTGCTGCTTCTTCCAATAAATCAATACAAAGGCCAGTTTTTCCACTTCCAGTCATACCAATACATACTGCATGAGTGGTAAGATCTCTTGAATCATACATCACTAAACTGTCCTTTAGCGAGTTAGTTTTCATGTCATATTCTTTACCTAGATAAAATGAACCCAATTTTTCAAATTCCATTATAGTTCACCCTTTATTAGTATAGTTAATATATTAATTTTATACTTAATAAACTTATACCAAAAAGTTTTATTTCTTCAACTAATAGGATAAATATGGGTGGAAATAAAATTGAAAAAGAGGATATAGAATTGAATGAAGCTAACAAATACTTGGCCGAAGGCGAATATGAAAGAGCAATAAAATTATATGAGAATTACATAGAAAATGCGCTTAAAAATGAGAAAATTAAAGAAGCTGGAATGGCATATCACAATATGGGAATTGCATATGACAATCAAAAAAATTATGATAAGGCCCTTGATTGTTTTCAAAAAGCACTTGAATGCCACAAAAAAATTGATAATTATCGTGGTATAACTTGGGCATATTATAGTATTGGATTGATTTTTGGAGAATTAAAAAACTTTAAGGAGATGGTTGAATACAACAAAAAAGCAATAGATTATGGGGCAAAATCACAAGATAAGGAGATTGTCTTAAAGTCCTATAATGGAATTGGCCACGCTTTAAATGAGCTTAAAGATTATTCTAAATCATTGGAATACCTTAACAAAGGATTAGATTTATTTGATTCGGGTAATTCTTATTATATATCAGAAACATATTATCTAAGGGGGATTTCATTAGATAATATGAATCGTAGAAAAGAAGCAATCGAATCTTTTAGTTTGGCAATAGATCATGGAGCAAAAGCCGGAAATGAGCAGATTGTTGCTTTAGCATTCTCAAAAATCTCTGGATTCCAAGCTTGATTATTCTTTCTTCACAGGTTGCCTTAAAACTGTCTTATTTTTCTCTGGAGAAGTTTTTCTAGGATCTGAGAGGTATATTTCGTGATGAAGACCATTTTCAATAAGAGAATTATTCTTAATAAATTCTTTGATTTTCTCAATTGTTTTTTTCTCAGAATCATAGGTGCCGACATGTAGTATTTGAACAGAAAGACCTTCTTCATAAGATTCAAATTTTAGTTTATCAATAGAAGAAATACCTTTATTTTTCTTTGATAATTCGATAGCTGATTTAACTAGTTCTTCATTGACAAATTCTGGCTGCATTATCATCAATTTCCATTCAAATCTGTCCTTATTATCAAGTTTGAATTCCTCGCCACTTATCCACCAAAGCCCCTCTAAAGGAGGAACAACATATTCAAAATAGCCTTTTGGGATGTTTCCTTTTTTCAGGCCCATTTTTATAGAATAAGAAACAGTATAAAGTGCCTCCACGGCTTCTTGGAAATCATTTGAAGTATTTGGATTCCCTTTTCCAGCAACTGCCAAAAAATTCATTTTTGGTATATTAACAATCGAAAAGTTTTTTTGATTTGGTAAATAAAGATTTTTCAAAGTTTTTTTAAAATCGATTTTTTCCATAGTGCTTATAAATTTGTAATAATTAA